>CAZONZ010000162.1:0-2203 GCA_964581005.1 uncultured bacterium | reverse complement strand
ATCCAAATCTTCAACCTTGGATGTAGGGTGTGACATCTTCGCCACATTCATCCGCCAGATAGGACAAGGCCCGGAAGCGGAGGCTGACCACCTGCTCGTAAAGCGGATTGAGCTTACACATGGGGGGAATGTGCATGAGCTTGCGGTCAAACAGGACAACATCGCGCTCAAACGGACATTGAGACGGGATCAAGCGGCAGAGAAAACGGGCCACTTTCGGGTTTTGGATATCGATCCCCTCCATCCAGCTGCGGATAGGTTTGAGTAGATCAGGGTGATCATGAGTTGGCGGGTGAAGACCTGCAGGTGGGGCTTGCTTGAGGTTCGTCCGCGCTTTTTCCCCATCGTCATGAACCACCAGGGTGGTGCGCAGAAGACTGAGTTCGGGGACGTCAACCTGAAGCGCAGCGCAAAATTCATGCAGGAGTTGATCTTCGGTTTCAGAGTATAGACCGTCAGCCACAGCAGCCATCACAGCCGTCCGGAGAAAGTCTTCGGCATGTTTCGGATCAAGAGCCGCTGCTAAGTCAGCCGGTGAGATGGGTTCTAGTTCTTGATCGTGTTCTTCAGGCCATTCCGAGCGGATCAGTTCATCGATCAGAGCTTTCTCTTGGGGATCGTATTCGCCATCGGCCCAGGCCATCGTCAAGAGGCCACGCAACCAAAGGTGAGCCTGCTCAGGGGTGCAGTGCAGATCCATCTCGGATGGGGGGGCTACCGGAGCGGCATTGCTAACGCTGGAATCAGGGGTCATCCTCAGAGCCTTCTTACTGGACCTTCTAAGCTATTGTATTGATCCCGGTTGGCCTTGCGAAACCGCAACAGAGCGCGATCCTCTGCCTCATTCAGTTCCATTCAGTCCCATTCAGTTTCCTCGCTCAATTGAGCCACTCATCTTTGGTGCTTTGAATGATCCCTTCTTCACGTAACCTGACTAGGGTGAGATTGAGGGACTGGATCAACTCGCTAGTGCGGGGAAGTGCAAAGGCGTACATCTCGGTTGCAACGGGAAAATCAGCGATGGCCAGCTCTAGATCAGGGTTTTGGTTTAAGTAATGGGTCAATACGGAGCCGTGGGCAATAAAGCCTTCAACCTGATTGGCTAGGACCTGATCGACACCCTGATCGAAGGACTCTACCACTGTCACGTTGGCGTTGTAGTACTCAGCCCAGCGTAATGAGGAGGATCCTTGGAGTGCGGCAATTCGAGCATTACGGAGATCGTCTACCCCTTGAAAGCGGGGATCGGCCCGATCGGAGAGCGAAACTGTTAAGGCTGAAGCCAAACCTGCTGTGATCGACGAAACCGCTAGCAACGTGATCAGCATCCAGCAGCCAGCGATCCAACGGCCCAAAGGAGTTGCAGGCGCTCGATCGCCGTAGCCCACGGTCGTGAGGGTTACCAATGCAAACCACATGCCGTTGCCGATGCCATGCAGATACTGGGGCGGAAAATGATCAGGATTCTGTTTGTGTTCAACCAGCCAGATCAGATTGCCTACAACAAACAGGGATCCCACTAGGATCCCTAGCGAGGAGAGAGCTGCTAACCCTAAGAAGGGTCTGATCCGGCTCCACAGGGTTGGAGCTGCACTGGGGACGAGAAGCGTGATCTGAGTATCGTCAAAGGGTTGAGTAAAGGCAACGATCTCCACCCGCTCACTTGTGACACTAATCGGACCCACAAAAATATCCAGATCTCCCCTTACTACAGCCTCCACCCCTTCGCCGTAGGAGGTTTGAGGTACCCACTCATAGTCCCAGTTTTGCTCGGTCACGATCTCTTGCCATAGATCAACGACAATCCCTTGCAAACCTGTTTCGGTCTGGATCACATAGGGCTCCGAAGCTTCTACGGGAATCCCAGCTCTCAGGGTTTGGGCCATTCCGGGAGCAGGAAGGATGATCAGGCACAAGCTTGAGACTCCAAGACTATACCCAACTCTCTTGATCATGTTCTGGAGCGGGTAGACCATAGGGCGATCCTCCTCAAAGTTTGATCTGCAGAAAACTTTAGCTCGAATGTTCTGGAAATAGGAAAGCGAAGCCACAGAAGAACCATGGTACAGCTGCAACGGATCCGAGCCAAGATCAAGACTCTAGTGCTCTAGTGCTCTGATGGGCAAAACCCCTGCGGAAAGCTGCTTCATAGATCACGACAGATGCACTCGGCGATCGAAACAATCCATGATGGACAAGCCGA
>CAZONZ010000161.1:7336-8647 GCA_964581005.1 uncultured bacterium | reverse complement strand
GTGAAGAGGGAAGCCAGCACCGTACCGCCTAGCGGTCGGTGTCTGGTAGTTCACGGATGTCTTGAGCCATGATTACTTAAAAGTCAATATTCATCGGGTTTGGCAGGTGATAGACCAGGATCTACCTAATCTCAAGATTCAAGTTAGGATCATGTTGCAAGAGTTAGAGGCTGATGATGTGTCACACTAATGTCGTTACATACGCTTAGGACGGATCCAGTAATACTTCGGACAGTTTTGGGCCAGGGTTGAGAGCAAGACTACCCATTATGTAGAGTTTGACAGAAAGCGATCGAGAGATCCCAAGAGAGAGATCAAAGTTCAAAGAGTCAATACGGACCAAAGAGTCAATACGGATCAGCGGACTCGTTGCCGACTGGGTTTGCGGCCATTCAGATTAAAGCGAACAACTTCTGCCCGGTAGTTTTCTTCGCCTTGGGCGTGTCGATAGACCTGAATATCGGTTTTGTGGCCTCGTCGGGGGGCGGGGAGGGCTTTGCTGGGGCTTTCCGCTTCCAAAGCGACGAAAAATTTGAGCCGGGTCAGAACTTCTAGCCGAGAGAGTTGATCGGCATCCTCCGGGATCAGAGCGCCTAGGGAGAGTTGCATCCGAGGCTGTTGAGGCTTGGATCGGCGGGACTGGAGCAGCATTTGCCGCAGTAAAGTTGCCCAGGAGGTTTCTTCAGGAGCCTTGGCCATCAGCTTCAATCCAGTCAGAGGGTTGAGGCCATAGGTCAGCAGCAACGTGTACATAGACGGAAATCCAGGAAAACGATGGGTAGGATAGAAATTCATCAACAGGGTACTTCCCATCCTACTCAACTTTTCTCCATTCACCCAGAGGGAGCAGCACCATCCCCTCGCCGATCAGCCGATCATGAGTTGACTCAAGTTGCAGCAGAGTGTCTCTAGAGGCCGGATCCGAGAGCTGCGACAGGAATAGTTTAATCCTCAAATGATCGTCCCCAATAGAACTGACCATCACACCGATCAACCTGCTGCAATGTCATTTCTCTCTTCTACCTCACCATCCTAGGATCCCAATCCTTAGCCGATCCAACTCAGGTATAGAGTAGCTTTGAACGAATCCGGCGTTCTTCACCTAACCGTTAAGCATTACTGTTCTAGAGTAGGTGTACTTGATCCTTGAATCCGTTGATCCACATATTTGACAAAGTTACGGAGCATGACGAGTCCCACAGGACCGGATTTCTCTGGGTGAAACTGAGTCGCCACCACATGATCGCGCTTGATCACAGCAGCTACCGTTTGGGATCCGTGGGTGACACTAGCTGCGATCCAACTGGGATC
>CAZONZ010000161.1:4252-7236 GCA_964581005.1 uncultured bacterium | reverse complement strand
GGTTTTCCAGCCGCGATTGAGTTCCGGATCGGGTCTTCAAAGCCTCGGCTGCGGAGTTCTTGGATCGCGGGATCGAAGGCTCCATCCCCCGGTAACACTAGACCATCAAATTCAGCCAGCCGATCCGGACAATCCACCACCTCAACCTTGGCTCCCACATATTCCAGCCCTTTGCAGGCCGAATGCAGATTCCCGGTATCATAGTCGATCACGGCTAACCGAACCGAGGTTGCAAAGTGGTTTTGCATCAGGATCTCCGCAGCGTTAATCCCAATCAGTTTAGTCAATCTAGAGCAGGATCGGGAACCGTCCTGGCTAGAGAGCCCAGCCCATCTGATCACCTCGATCCCCTCAGCGAATCGTGCGGCTTTCCGACTGCCAGATCTAGAAGGGATCAAGTATCCTGAACAAATAGATACGTGCGTGCAGCTTGATTCATGTGGGAAGGCGCAGGAAGGCAAGGATCTTATGAAGAACAGCCCCAAAACCTATTCGATCGCGTTGACTGGCTGGGGATTTTGGCTGGGAGTCATCGCTACCGTAGCGCTCTTGATGACGGTGGGGCTCGGTTGGCTGGTTGGAGCCCTCTTAGCCCTGTTGGTGGTGCTGCTCTCCCTCCCGATTGTGATCCTGTTGCTGGTGCGATGGGGCATGCAACGCTTGATCACAACTGACGCCTGCCCTGTCTGCGGATTTGAGTCTCAGGCTCTGGAAGGCAGTCGCTTCTTTTGTCCCAGTTGTCAGGAACCCCTCTTCGTTGCCGATGGCCACTTCTATCGCCAAACGCCCACAGGCACGATCGATGTTGAACTGATCGAAGACTAATCGCAGGATGGTTCCCCTGTATTGGGCTCCAGTTGCACGTTTAGGAACAGCATGTCTGACTCAGATCCTGTAAGCCAAAACGCTTCTCTTGACCCTCGGCCTCCCCACCGAGGGTTTCGGCTGAGAAGATGGCTCCAGATCTCGCTCCCGCTGATGATCCTAGGTCTGGGACTTGCCCTGTTCTGGTTCATCCAATCCAGCCGAGATCAGCCTGATCCCGTTCCACCCCCTTTGTTGAGTCAAGGATCTCCTTTTGATCAATTGGATCTCCCCGATCAGCAGGATCCCAACATTCCCTATGAGCAATTCCTTGATCCTTGGCTAGGGCGATTGATCTTACCTACCGAGACTGAGATCCAGGAGCGGATCCCTGAAGCCAGTACAGAGGACGTCATCACAGAAGACTGGGTTCAGATTCAGATTGATCATGCTCCTGATCCGCAAAGCAACTGGACAGGTGAAGTTGTGCGTTTAACCTGGGCCGCAGATCCTGAGATCCAAGCCTATGTTCGCAATGTCAGCCAAGATGTGCAATTTATTGAAGCGGTTCGCGAAAGTCAGCAGGAAGGACTGATCCATCCGGATCGCTTAAACGGTCGATCCAAAGTTGGGCCACTCGAATCACTATCAGGATCCAGACCCCAGGATGATGTCAGAGTTCAGATCAACCCGATCCATACTCTCACGGATCAAGCTGATGGATTAGACCTGCAGATCACGAAAGAACCGATCCAAACTACAGGCCAATTAGTGACGTTAGTGCAGATCTTAGAACCGCTTGCGGCAGCTGAGGTCACGAGCCAGGATCCTCAGGATCTTCAGGATCCTCAGAATCTCCAAGGTTCCCAGGATCTTCAGCTAGAGGATCCCTCGGCGTGTAAGTCGGATCCGTCAACCTGTGATCAGGATCTCGCGGACTGTGGAGAGGATCTACCCTCATGTGTGCAGGAGTTCTACCAAGCTCAGTTTTATAACCCTGCAACGGGAGAGTTTGATGGGCCTACGATCGTGATCCGGATCCCGCAAATGCCACCCGGTCAGCGCGGAGTCGTGCCATCAACACCCAACCAAATTGAACAATCAGCAGCGGGAAACGATGGCTGGTATCTCTACGGAGTCAAAGATCGCAACGATCACTTCATTGTCCAGGCTATTGAACCTCGATCCTTAACGCGATTGCAGCCGGATCAGGTGATCCTGGGTCAGACCCAAGGATTGGAGTACATCCGGGAGCAAAATTGGCACGATACCGAAAACCGGAAGGGAACGATCCAGTCCGTGTTAGTGGATCCTGCGGCAGCCCAAACCCCCCAACAAGCAATTTCCGAGTGGCAAGAAGGGGATCGAGCCCTGGTGGTACATCTGTTTGGTGGAATCGGGGGGCAGAAGCAGGAACCGAAGACGCTGGGGATCGTGACAGGCCATTTTGCCTACGGGGTTGCCGACGTGGTCCGAGATCCATTCACCCAAGAGCTCCGGTTTAAGCTTACCTATGAACAAGTCTATGCCCACAATCCTAAGGGGATCATTGCTGGATCCATCCGTTGGCCTGCCTACATGGGGGATCTCCAGCGAGGCTGGTTAGGAACTCGCCCCGTTTCGGATGGGATCGTCAAATTAGCTGCGATCACGGACAACTACACCTTTGACGAAATCATGATCTCCCCCCTGCAAGAACTTCAACATCAATTGCAGATCATGGCGGCTCGGTATCGGATCGGGGATGGCACGGGGATCGCTGCCGCAACACCCGCAACCTCCTGTGTCCAAGACGCCAATCAAGCGCTCTATGCCACCATCAAAAAGATCCAGCAGCAAGTCCAAACCACTCCCTCGATTCAACAATGGTTACAGGATCATCCTGAGGATCCTCAGACTCAACGGTTCCAGGAGTTAGCCGCTTTAGGTACTGATCTGGAAGCCCAATTGGTGCCTTTAGGGATCGTGCGGAAAGATTGGCAACAAAACTTGCAAACCTTAGCTGGGATTGGTCCAGATCGGGGGTTTGTTCAAGATAGCAATCTCATGTCAGCTCTCCTAAGTTGGCGAACTCTACTACCCCGCCGTGCCCACGATGAGATCCTGGAGATCCTTTTGGATCATGGGGCCAAGATCTGGTTTCTGCGAACCAATCAAGTAGGGGGATGGGATCCAACGAT
>CAZONZ010000161.1:0-4152 GCA_964581005.1 uncultured bacterium | reverse complement strand
AGATCATTAATAACCTGGAGAGCCTCTTGAGCCTCAGGTTTAGGGAGAGCAAGATCCTGCTTCTTCGGTTCACTCGAAATAAACTCTGCAACCACTTTCAGTTTGAGTCTACCTTTCCTCCAAGCTTCCCCAGGGGCAAGAACACGAACAACGATACCATCCTGCAGCCACTCACTACCAAGATCAACCTTGTCTCCTTTCACAGGAAAGTGCCTACGAAAAAGGCTGTTAGCTTCTTGGATCGTGAACGTCTGGCCTAGTCCTAGAATTTGTTTCTTCTCTTCGTCAAGGACACTCACAACACATTCATCCATCAGGATCTCTGGTTCTGGTTGTTGGTTGGCCATGGATCGATCCTCTCCTTTTGTATTGAGCACAGTGTTATCTCGATATGTAAAATGCTACACTTGTCGAGGTGCTTAACGCGTGACTTGAATCACAAACATGAGAAGCATGACGTGAGTCGTAAGAAGATAACCTCATCATTAAGATTGGCCAACCATATGAGGAAGCAACGGGAGCAGCCACTAACTAAGTAAAAGCCACTTTTGCAAGAGATCGATCATGATCTAGTCATAGGATAACACATGGTTAGGTATGATTTGAGCTGAGAATGACTAACTTAATCCCCTTGATCCTTCCAATCTGCCATGAAAAGTCCTGCAACCCGATCGGATCCAGAACGCTACCCGATCATCTTAATCCCACCTGCCTTAGAAAGTGCGCTTGAGTCATCCCCTGTAACGGAGCCCTTCCCCCCAATCCCAGCCTTGGTCAATGCGATGATCCTTTTGAGTGGACTCGTTGGCGTTGGCTTAACCCTGTTGATGCTCTACCTGACCGCTGAAGGGCTTGCGATCGATCCTGCCGCATGGATCATTCCAGTGGCAGCAGTCGCTATTGTGCTATGGGAACTCCCTCGATATTTACAAGATCGGCAACGGAAACTGCGGCTGCGTCAGGAACGAGAACGCTATGCCAAAGCGCTGAAAACGGATCCCAGTAAGCTAGTGGAATGGCGGCGAAAGCGGGTTGAAACGATCTTGAGTTTGAAGATGCCGCTTCTCTTGTCCAATCATGCCAAGCCAGGACGCTACGATGGTATATTGATCCAAGCTCTCCAAACGTCCTTACCCCAGCTAGAATTTATTCAGGATCGTAAAGTAGGCTACTACACCCCTGATATCATTGTGTTGGAACCTCAGATCAATCTTTATATTGATATCGAAGTGGATGAGCCCTGGCATATCAATTCAGATGGAGAACGGGCTCCTTCTCATTGGCAGGGTAAAGATCAAAAGCGGAATCATTACTTCTTAGATCAAACCTGGGTTGTGATCCGGTTTGCAGAGGAGCAGGTAGCTTTACAGACCCGATCCTGTGTGAAGGTCGTCGCTGAAGTGATCCAACGCTTTAACCCAAGCTTCAAGATTCCCGATCTCATTGCTAGAGCCAAGGATCTTAAACCTGTGGCTAGTTGGAATCAATCCGAAGCAATCGATCTACGTCGCTATTAACGTGAAGTCCCAGATGAAGTGAGTATTCCACGTCTACACTCGAAACCATGAGTCGAGGAGCTAACTGTCTTGGCTCAATCCATACGCTTCTGATCCTGAAGATCCTACGGATCCCTTAAGTAACCAAGGGATCCCTGCAACCATCAGCCAAACTTCATCAGCAGCCAGTGCAATCTGTTGATTGGCTCGCCCCAAGGCATCTCGATAGATCCGGCCTAAGGTATACGGCGGCACCACCCCCATCCCTACTTCATTACTCACGAGGATCCAGGTTGAAGAACGGGCTCGCACCAGTTTCAGGAGATCCTCTACCTCGGTCAGAATGGCAGATTCAGCTGTTGCTGTTGAGCAATCTTCTGGCAGATCCAGCAAGATATTACTGGTCCAGAGCGTCACACAATCAATCAAGACGACTGGGGGAAGCTTGATCCCCTCCAACGCTAGGGCCAACTGACGGGGCTGCTCGATCGTTTGCCACTGTTCAGGCCGCTCCCGCCGATGAACCGCAATCCTAGCCTCCATTTCAGGATCCGTAGCCTCAGCAGTTGCAACATAAAGAACCTGATCCGTTCCCTGTTGTCTAGCCATCTGCTCAGCGGTTCGGCTCTTGCCACTCCGAGCTCCCCCTAAGATCACGATCAGCTTGGCCATAACATTCTCATGTCCTCCCCTGACTGTCTAGGAGGCCGTCTCTAATCGGCTTGTCTGCAACAAAGGGATCCCTAACGTCCTACATTGGGCGTGCTGGCGGAGCAAATGATCACAGAGGACTAAAGCAACCATTGCCTCCACCATCGGCACCGCTCGCGGTAATACACAAGGATCATGCCGCCCTCGTGCAGCTAAGATCGTCTCTTGCCCTTCGTTGGTCACCGTTTGTTGCTCCTGTCGGATGGTTGCTGTGGGTTTGAACGCCACCCGGATCACAATGTCCTCCCCATTCGAGATCCCACCCTGGATCCCTCCAGATCGATTGGTGTCTGTCCGCCACTGATCGCCCTGCATCACAAAGGCATCATTATGCTGCTTACCCGTCAAAAACGTTCCCGCAAATCCCGATCCAATCTCGAAGCCTTTGCTGGCAGGTAACGACATCACTGCCTTAGCCAGATCTGCCTCCAGTTTGTCAAATACAGGCGCACCCAACCCACGAGGCACCTGCCGAGCCACACACTCGATCACGCCTCCCACCGAATCCCCTGATTGACCGATCGTTTCAATCAACTCGATCATGTGTTGAGCTAGGTCTAGATCTGGACAGCGCACTGGATTCGCCTCGATCACTGCCAAATTTACCTGGGCTGGATCAAGCTCAGCTTCTAAATGTTGGATCCGCTTGACATAAGCCAGGATCTCAACCCCAGCAGCCAAGCGGAGGATCTTTTTCGCAATAGCTCCAGCGGCCACTCGCCCGATCGTTTCCCGTGCTGAAGCGCGTCCTCCTCCTTGCCAGTTGCGGATCCCGTACTTGGCTTCGTAGGTTGCGTCGGCATGAGATGGTCGAAAGGTATGCTCCATTTCCTGGTAGTCCTGAGAGCGAGCATCCTTATTCCGAACCCAAATATGGATCGGAGTTCCCAGGGTTAAGCCTTCAAACACGCCAGAGGTGATCTCACACTGATCGGCTTCTTTACGCGGTGTAGTGATGTGGCTCTGACCAGGGCGTCGTCGATCCAGCTCAACCTGGATATCGGCCTCTGAGAGAGGGAGGCGAGGGGGGCAACCATCGATCACAACCCCAACCGCTCCTCCGTGGGATTCCCCATACGTGGTGATACTGAACATGAGTCCAAAGGAATTCCCATTCGCCATTGCCGTTCCACTCCGCAGCTCAGTTTCTGTTTGTTGTCATCCGAACCGTGAAGGATCCCGCAACGTGGGGATCCTGTCATCCCATATCATCTCAGGATCTCGCTATCTCAGGATCCTAACGATCTCAACCTTTAGAGTCCAGTGATTGGACAGCCAGGATCCTGCAAGTTCATTGATGATCTTGAGTGGGTCGTCTTTTGGATCGCACCTTAACCCCCGTAATTCCAACCCGTCTCTTTCAACGTCAGGATCTCACCCTCTCGATGGATCCCAGCCGCGATCACCTCACCCACAAAGACGGTATGATCCCCATGTTCAATCGATCCAACCACCTGACACTCAACATACCCGATTCCATCCCGCAGAATTGGGCAGCCTGTCTCACCCAGATAAAACTCGATCTCGCCAAACTTATTGCCAACCCGATGCATGGGCTTAAAGAAATTCTGAGCCAGATCCTTCTGCCCAGATTCCAAAAAGCTGAGACTGAATACACCACTGGCCTTGATCATGGCATGAGATCCACTATCGCCCTTGACACCGTTGACCAGCAAAGGAGGTTGGAAGGAGGCTTGGGTGATCCAGCTTGCCGTAAATGCATTGATCTCCTCACCCTCCTTAACACCGCAGACATAAAGCGCATGAGGGATCTTGCGCAACAGAGTTTTCTTGGCTTGTTCGTTCAACATAGGCTTCACAAGAGAGATTGATCAGATAGAGGAGTGACGATCATGCCTGCAGAGTTGATGGGATCTTAGGCTCCTAGCAGACAACGATTAAGCGAGTGTCCCCACCCTCAGTGAAGCGGGGTGGGGAGGGATAG
>CAZONZ010000160.1:1252-8664 GCA_964581005.1 uncultured bacterium | reverse complement strand
GTGCCCGCAAGCTGCTTTAGAGTGCCCGCAAGCTGCTTTAGAGTGCCCGCAAGCTGCTTTAGAGTGCCCGCAAGCTACTTTAGAGTGCCCGCAAGCTATTTTAGGGTACTAATAAAATGTTTTAGATCAATGGAAGACTGTTTTAGCGTAATGAGATGCTGTTTCGGGCTGACGTGGAACTCTTTCAGAGCGATCTCGATCGAGTTCAGGGTAATGGGCTTAGGTTTTGGAGGCTGGCGCGATCATGAGAGACTCCTTTAGATCGGTTGTGGAGCCAGAGATCAACAGGCTGCACTGGTTACACTCCGACCAAGGGCATCATCTGCTTCTACCAACTTCCCAACCTCAAATACCTCCCTTCTCCTCTTCTTGATCCCTGCCCTTCCCAGTCGTGATCCCTCTGCAGCTCCACTCATCTGAAGATTGGGATGAAGCTACCTGCATAGAACCGTTTTGAGAGCATAATAGGATGAGGTACCTTCAAATCCTGTTAGGGTGCTGTTGTTAATTTCAAAAACCTCAGAGTTTTGAACGTCGTTGCCATGAGAATCCAACGAGTCATCTTAAACAAAGTGGGGCTATTTGAAAAATTGGACATTCCCTTAGCACCTACCGATCACAATCCCAGCACCATCACGGTCTTTGTTGGGAATAACGGGGCTGGTAAAACCTCTGTGCTGAGAGCCTTAGCCATTTCTCTTAGCTGGTTTATTGCTCGTTTACGCACGGAAAAAGGCAGTGGTACCCCTATTCCCGAAGAGGTTATTCTCAACACTGCTGATGCGGCCAGCATTGAAATAGAGATCTGGGATTCTTTGGGTAAACCAGTCAATAGTAATCAACGTGAGATGAGCCACCACTTTAAATGGGTATTAGCAAAAAGCAGAAAAGGACGTAAAACTCAACATACGAGTAGCCTGAGTGAATGTACTCGCTTAGCCAATCATTATCGTGACGCCCTTACACATGATCACAAAACGAGTCTTCCCCTCATTGCGTTTTACCCTGTCGAGCGTGTTGTACTCGATATCCCCTTAAACATTAAACCTAAGCACACCTTCTTGCAACTAGATGGTTATGATAATTCCTTAAGTCAAGATGTTGACTTTCGTCGCTTCTTTGAATGGTTTCGGGAACGAGAAGATACTGAAAACGAATCAGGAATCCCTGAAGACTTTCTGGATCAACTGAGACCCCTCTTGGAAACAAATCAAGAGATATGGCAACGATTAACTGAACTCAATGCCTCAGCTAAAGATCGGCAATTAACTGCA
Source organism: uncultured bacterium (assembly GCA_964581005.1). Taxonomy (GTDB): domain Bacteria; phylum Cyanobacteriota; class Cyanobacteriia; order Thermostichales; family Thermostichaceae; genus CAZONZ01. The sequence continues at coordinate 7,390 of CAZONZ010000160.1, read as the reverse complement.
GTTCGTACTGCTATTCGTCAGTTTATGCCCCATATGAATAATCTTAGAGTCCATCGTCAACCTCGTCTCTATATGGCCATTGACAAACATGGTAAAACTCTGAATGTGGATCAACTTTCCCAAGGTGAAAAATCCCTTATGGCTCTTGTTGGTGATATTGCCCGCCGTCTCTCCATACTCAACCCTTCCTTAGAGAATCCTCTGACAGGCAGCGGAATTGTCTTGATTGATGAAGTCGATCTGCACCTACACCCCTCTTGGCAACGGAGTCTGTGCGATCGGCTAATCAAAACATTTCCAAATTGTCAGTTTGTGCTGACTACCCATTCACCTCTAGTGATCAGCGACTGTAAAAACAGTTTGGTTTACACCTTAAGTAATGGTGAATTGCGACAATTGCCCTCCCAGTATGGACAAGATGCGAATACTGTTCTATTAGACGTCATGGATACAAGCATCCGTAACGAGAACATTAATGATAAGCTGAGCGATCTGCTGGATGCCATACAAGATCTAGATCGAACCCAAGCTCAACAACTACTTGCAGAATTAACTGAAGAACTACCTGCCAATCATCTTGAATTGATCAAAGCCAAGCTATTACTCCAGAAACAGGAACTGCGTCATGCGAGCAATTAGTAAAGGGCCTGAACCGTCCAGCTTGACTTCCTGGAAAAAGAGGAATCCTCATGGAGTATATGACGACTTAGACAAAACAGAAGAAGGCAGAATGATTCGTGCAACCATTCGAGAACATGCGCTCAAGGAACAATTTTATCTTTGTGCTTATTGCTGCCAACGAATCCAAGATATTAGTGCTTGCCATAATGATCATGTAGAAGCCCAACATCTGAATCACAGACGCACGCTCGACTTTTCAAATATTATTGCTAGTTGCAATACCTCCAATCAATGCGGTGATGCTCATAAATCTCATCACCTACCCCTAACTCCCCTAATGACAGAATGTGAAACAGAACTCCGATTCAAAATCAGTGGTCGCGTAGAAGGGTTAAGCGATCGAGCAATCCAAATGATCCGAGTCTTAAATTTGGGAGATCGTGAAAAGAGTAACCGTGCCCTGATAGAAAAACGTAAGCAATTATCCAATGCCTTATTATGGAGAAATGGGATAAATCCTGATGAAGGATTAGAGGACGAAGAATTGTTAGGGATGTTAATTGAAGACCTATCACAACCCCAACAGGGGCAAATGGAGCCTTTTACCCCTGTAGTTGTTAATATCTTGCGAAATTGGCTTCGATCTTGAAAGCAACTCTCTAAATGGTCACCCATCAGTACGGCTGGTCCTGCACAATCGTTATCCCGAATGGCTCTCGATCAGAGACCGTGGAGTGGGAGATTGAGTTGGGCGCAGGTTGGGTTGGATCCGATGGTGGAGCAGAAGATAAACACAAGGAACTAAGATTAACGCCATGATCGTGGCTCCGCCTAACCCGCCTGCAATACAGATGGCTAAGGGTGGCCAAAATCCTGTGGCATCAAACAGCAGGGGGACAAATCCTACTAGGGTTGTCAGGGTTGTAGCGATCACATGCCGGGTACTGTGGATGACCACTTCTAAGATGGCCGTTGGAGATCCATAACGTGCAATAGGGTGAGCTCGGATGGCTGCCAGCACCACGATCGAATCATTGATCGCCAATCCGATCAGGCCCAATGTCCCTAAAATGGCTGTGAATCCGAAGGGATAGCCAGACAAATATAGAGCTCCTGTGCCCAATCCGATGGCGCAGAAGGCGATCACACCGATTAACCCAGCTAATGCAAACGAGTTGAAGGATAAGACCAATGTGGCCGTCATCAAGATTGCCAAGACTCCAACGGTGGAGAGTAAGTTAGCGATCGAAGATCCCCGTGCTTCGGCCTCCCCACCAAAGTCAAGTCTGTAACCAGGAGGGAGTTCAAAGCCTGTATCGGCCAATCGCTGTTGAAATTGAGCCAGGATCGTTGCAGGCAGGATCCCAGCATTGAGAAACGCTTGCACCGTGTTGTTCCGCTGACCATCCCGACGGGAAATGATCGCTAGATCCGGGATTAACTTCACGGATCCTAAGGCTGATAACGGAACAGGAGCGGATGCTTGTCCTGTCGATGCTGCCGAATTTGAAACAGGGATCCCAAGACTTGTAGAGGTTGGCATGAGATCAAGAGATTCAATCTGATTGAGATCCGCCCGCTCTTGATTAGAGAGACGCACACGCACTGGCAATTCTTCAGTCTCCTCTAACACCGATCCTCCTATCGATCCCTCTAGATACGCCTGCAGCTGCTGGGCGATCGCGGTTTTGTCGAGTCCAGCTAATCGAGCTTCGTCTTCATCCAGCCGTAAGCCAAGTTTGGGTAGAGCTTCCGTCAGATCCGCACGGGTATGGATCACCTGAGGGATAGCCGCCAACTCAGCTCGAAGCTGGTTACCTAAGTCTCGCAACTGATTCAAATCTGGACCATAGATCCGCACCTCGATCGGAGCATCAAAAGGAGGCCCTTGCTCCAACTGCCGCACCAGGATCTGAGCTTCTGGAAAGGTTTGATCAAGTTCCACCTGCAAATCCTGGATCAGCTGTTTAGATCCTCTAGCTGATGATAGCTGGACGAGTGCCTGGGCATAGTTGGGTGAATTCCGTTGGCCTCCGATCACGTTGTAGTAGAACCGTGGAGCTCCCTCACCAATGAACCAATGAACCTGGTCTACACTGGGGTAGTCCACGATCCGCTCATGAGCAGCCAGCACGATTGATTGAGTTTCGGTGATCGCCGCTTGGGTTGCAAGCTGAACCTCGATGTAGATTTGATCCCGTCCGGCAGGTGGAAAAAACTGCTGCGGTAAGTGAGGAAATGTCATGAATCCAGCCAGCGGTAAGACCAGCCCCAAGAGGACACCGATCAGAGGACGCTTGAACAGTTGAGCGAGCTTCTGTCGATAGATCGAGCTCATCCGAGGATTTGCAAACCCAACCTGCCACCATTGAGACCCCCTCTGGATCCCTAACCAGTGATTGAGGTGACCGACAATCCCAGGAATCACCGTTAACGATAGGATCAATGAACTGGTCAATGCCAGGATCACGGTGACGCCGATCGTGCCTGTAAATTCACCAACACTACCTGGAGCAAGCGCAATGGGCATAAAGGCCAGGATCGTGGTCAAGGATGAGGATAAGAGTGGAATCACCAGATGATGGGTGCTTTGTCCCACCGCTTCAGCCGCTACGATCCCACTTCGGAGCCGACCCTGAACTTCATCAACCACAATGATCGCATTATCGATCAACAATCCAAGGGCAATGATCAATCCTGTAATTGAGATTTGATGTAAAGGGATCCCCAGAATTTTCATGGATCCAAACACCATCAAGGTTGAAAGGGGGAGAGCAGATCCAACGACGAGTGCGGAACGCCAGCCCATAAAGATCAGTGTCACACTGACAACCAGGCTGGCCCCAATCAACAAGTTGCCCATTACCCCATTTAAGCGGGCTTCAACATAGCGACTTTGATCCAACACCCTATGGAGCTGTACTGCTGCAGGCAATCCCTGTTCAATCTCCGCTAACCGTTGGCGCGCCACTTCAGCCCACTCGTCTACCCGATCCTGCGATTCAACCGTTGCAGCTACCACCACAGCTCGACGTCCCTGTACAAGCGAGATCTCCTCAGGTGGATCCTGGATCCCTTTCCGGATCTCGGCAATATTTCCAAGTCGAGTGAATTGGCCTGTGGCACCAAACTGAATCGGGATCTGTCGGATCCGTTCCAGAGTATCGAGTTCTCCCAACACCTCAAACAGAAGATTGCTCGTTTCACTCCGAAGCTGACCCGCAGAAACTTTGGCATCACTCGCCTGAATCTGTTGAGCCAGTTGTTGGGGGGTGAGTCCCAGAGCCGTTAGATCAACAGGATCAATTTCAACCAAAATCTCTTCCTCCGGATCCCCAAAGATCTCCACTTCTTCTGTTCCTGGGATCCCTCGCAATTCATCCTGAAGATTTTCGGCTAAGCGGCGCAAGATCGCTTGATTCGGCGGCGTCTGATCGGCCCACACTAGGCCAACGATCAACGCATTGGCTCCCACACTCCCGATCTCAAACTCTGGTTCTAGCGCTCCTTGCGGCAACAAAGGTTCTGTATCTGAGATGGTGTCACGGATCTCTGACCAGACATCATCGACATTGTTCACCGAATCCTTTAACTCAATTTCAACGATCGAGATCCCTAATCGTGACGTGGACGTGAGGTGATCAATGGCCTCAATCTCAAAGAGTTCTTCCTCAAGTTTCTCGGTGACTAAGGATTCCACTCGATCCGGTGTTGCACTAGGAAAGAGCGTTGTCACGATCCCAAAGCGAGGGGTCAGTTCAGGATCTTCCAGTCGCGGTAAGCTGAAAAAGGCAGTCAAGCCCCAAACGATGATCAAGACTAAGGTCAAGATCAAGAGCTGGAGGTTGCGGTAATAGAGGTTAAACATGAGGATCCTTGAGGCATAAAGGACTTATGATCAGGGCATTCAACCTTTCAAAAGCGGCTCAAGATTTGGCTTGATCTCGATCACGGTAATGTCACCCATTGACCTGGCACCACTCGCTGGATCCCACTGACAATCACCTGATCCCCAACCATGACGGTGCCCCGCACTAAAACCCTCTCGCCCTGAGTATGCAGGATCTCAACCTGCTCCTGCTCAACGGTGAAGATGGGATCACTAGTTTCAAGTTCAAGATCTTCAGTAGTTTGGGGATCGATCGGTTGCAGCGTATAGGCAGACCAAAGCCCACGAGTTCCAGGAACTAAGGCAGTTGTGGGTAGCCAATAGGCCGCTTGAGTGCTAGGTGAAGATCCAGGGTCAGCATCAGATCCCGCAAAATTGGATCCATCTAAGCTTGATCCGTCTAAGCTTGATCCGTCTGAGATCGATCCTTGATCAGGAGATGTCTCGCTGGCAATCTCGATCGAGGTTGGGACTTCTAACCGAACTGTTTGACCTGACGTTAACCCTGCCCTGGCTTGAAGCGTAAGTAAAACGGTCACGGTGCGAGTGGATCCATCTAATTCTGGCAAGATCGAGGTCACTTGAGCCGGATAGGATTGATCATCGATCCAAAGGGTTTGTGTTGTGCCAGGTTGCATCATGGGGGCCACGTCAACCGGAACCCCGATCCGAGCCTCCAGGATCCCAGTTTCAACCAACCGCAGAACCGCCTGACCTGCTCCGATCACTGTGCCCTCATCCACATAGCGAGCTCCAATCTGTCCTGCAAACGGTGCTACGATCGTGCTTTTGCGGATATCGATCGTGATTCGATCAAGGCTGGCATCCAGTTGTTGGATTACTGATCTCTGAGCGTCGATCTGTTCTTGACGGGTTCCAGCCAACAGTTCATCTAGCTGACTTTGGGCTGAATCTAATCGAGCTTGCAAGGATCCGGTTTCAAATTGAATCTCATCCAGCTGTTCCCGTGAGATCGCTCCTTCCTGATACAGCTCTTCCCGGCGACGGCGGCGAGTTTCTGCTAGATCAAGTTGCTTTTGGAGATCTTGGACCGTGGCACGAGCGGAGGCGATGGTTTCCAATCGTGGACCTGCCTCCAGTTCAGCGAGTTGGGCTACAGCTTGAGATCGTTGAGCTTCCATTTCAGCTTTGGCCGCGTCTAAGCTTCGGGTATCCAAGATCGCTAAAGGGGTTCCAGCCGCAACCTGATCGCCTTCATCAACGTTGATCGCAATAACTTCACCCGATTGTTCAAAACCTAATTCACTGGTGCGGCGGGCCGTGATCTCACCTGTATAGGTTCGGATGACGGTGTAAGACTGGACAGGTTCTAACAGGATGGTTTCGACAGGCAAGACAGTGATCGGGGGGGAGATGCTAGCGGATTCAGCTCGGTTGAACCAAAGGATCCCACCTGTGATCAAACCCCCTAGCGCCACCAAGGATCCCAAACCAAGTAACCAGTGGAAGGGATGAAAGCCTGATCCTGAAAATTCCGGTGTCTCCAGAGACTCTACGGACTCCAAAGGATCTGAGAGATCACGCGACTCATCTGCGATCGATGGTGTCACTCGTTGAGGAGCTGTCATGTGAGGATCGCTAAGTTGAGGCTTCTTAGGGTGAGGATC
>CAZONZ010000160.1:0-1152 GCA_964581005.1 uncultured bacterium | reverse complement strand
GTTGAGGAGCTGTCATGTGAGGATCGCTAAGTTGAGGCTTCTTAGGGTGAGGATCAGTTGGCTGAGGATCGGTTGGCTGGGGATCCAACATATCCAGATCGCTAGACAGAGGATCCCTAAGGTGGCGATTCGCGCTTTGGAGATCCATCGGCTGTGGATCTCCCCAAGATCGGGGATCTAACGAGGATCTTTGAACTTCAGGCCATCCAGATCTCTGAGATGAGGTGGAGGAGCGATCCAATGGATCAGCACGATGGTTCAACGGGTGCAGCATGTTCAGCTCCAGAAGCAAACGATCATGAGCGAAGATCATCACCATTTAGAGGATGTGAGTAAGCCATCTGGATCCAGCCATGCAGAGGAGCCGATCGAGGTGGTTCAATACTCAACCAGACTGTTAATCAAAAAGTCCTATATTCAACTTGTTGTGTATGCAAAACAGGTTATACTCTGGGTGGCTAACCTGTCAAGGGGGAAACACATGGCTCTAGCACACACGATCTTGGTCCTGCTAACCCGTGAGTGCAGCAGTGGATATGATCTGGCCAAACACTTTTCGGAGTCCGTTGGCTATTTTTGGCAAGCGAGCCAGCAGCAGATCTATCGAGAACTGGCCAAGCTAGAGGATCAAGGTTGGGTGGAGTCAGAAACGGTTATTCAAGAGGGACGGCCCAATAAGAAAATCTACCAGATCACCCCTCTAGGGTTGACAAAGTTACAGGAATGGATTGCAATGCCTTCAGAACCCATGGCGATCCGTGAAGATCTGCTGGTCAAAGTCGCTGGAGGGGATCTGGTCTCGCGTGCGACGATCCGCCACGAAGTTGAACACCGCCGCCACGTTCATCAAGCTCAGCTGGCGGTTTATTTGCAGAAGCAGGAGGAAGAGTTTTGTCCACTAGAGGATCACTCTCTAGCCCATCAATTCCTCTATTTGACCTTACGACGCGGGATCCGCTATGAATCCAGTTGGGTGGAGTGGTGCGATGAAGTTTTGAATTATCTCGATCAGATGGACGCTGAAGAGACTCTCTCCGTTCATGATCTGCGTATCCCTTTAAGTCAGTCCCTAGATCATTAGTAGATCATCAATCGGATCGTTAGCTGGCTTTGCATCCAGTCCTTGCGCTTGTTATTCTTAATTGCCTGTGA
>CAZONZ010000159.1:2533-8679 GCA_964581005.1 uncultured bacterium | reverse complement strand
ACAGGATCTATCTACAGGATCTATCTAAAGCCAACTTCCAACCAAAATGAACGGAGACCAGTAATAGGGATGGTTGAACTTCTCGGAATTCAACATGGCAAGTTGGGCTTGTTGTAGTGCTTTGGCTTTACTGATCGGGGATCCGGTTAAATGACGGTAAACATCGGTCATAAATTGGCTCGTAGATTGATCATTAACGGCCCAAAGACTGGCTAATGTGCTGCGGGCTCCGGCTCGTACTGCTACCCCGGCTAAACCAAGGGCAGCGCGGGTGTCTCCAGCAGCAGTCTGGCACGCACTCAACGTTAAGAGCTCGATCGGTTGGCGATTGCGGATCGGAGTGGATGGATCCAAAGGCTCTTCCCGCAGGATCCCGTCTAACTCTTGGGTACCCAGACGCCCCTCCCAGGTCAGGATGAAGGTTTGATCGGCTTTGGACCCAAATTGTCCGTGGCTAGCGATGTGAACAATCGGAGCTGAAAAGTCTTCAAGTTGATTGAACAGTTGATCGTTGGTAAACTCCCGGTTGAGTAGAGATCGGCTGGGGATTTGAGTCATGATCTGCTCAATTTCTGTTTCCACAAAACGGAGGGGAGGATACTCTTGATGCGCTTCGGATAACCCTGCAACGAGTGCACGCACTCCATTCGGCTTCCAGGGTCGGGGTTCCAATAGTTTCAAGCCTGGAGTGATCGCAATGCTGTAGGTTTCACTTAGAAAGCGCTGGCCATCATAGAGTGCAGCCATCGGCACATTGCGCAGCGATCCGTCTAACACGAAAACTAAGGTTTGGGGTTGAACCTGATCTAAGTCAGGCAGTGCTGGTTTGATCAGCCAGTCATAAATAGCCTCAGCATAAGTTCTAAATTCGCGGGTGGTGCGGTTTTCGATTGTCTGACGCAGCCAAGTTAAGGTTTCTTCGATGCGATCGCGGGGAATCGGTGCTTGACACAATCGCAATTGACCATCCGGTAAGCTTAAGATCACTTCCATGCGATCAGGTAACAGAATGGGGTAAAAGACAACAGCATTACGATCGGTTTCTTCGAGGCGAATGAGTTGAGGTTGGGAATCAATATCGAGACAGTTATCTTGAAAGAAGTTATTTAACTCAGCTAATCGCAAAGACTCGATCACGTCCTGGGAAAGACGGAGATCAGAAGGATCAGGGGTGTCAGGTGTGAGTAAACGATCGACGTATTGACGATAAATAGATTCTACGCTATCTCGAAATGAGAACTGGACAATTGGGCTAGCTGCAATCAGATCTTGGCGAACCTTCTGGAGCGAATCATAAGCATTGGCATACGCCATTCGAGCCCCTTGAGGATCTCCCAGTTGATCCAAAATATCGCCCAACTGACTTTGCCAACGATAAATGCTTTCGTTGGATTGCAGGAGCTGAGCTTGAAATAAGGCAGATTCAGTGATCGCTTTGGCGTCGGGTAGTCGATCTTGCTGTTGGCGCAGCGATCCTTGGATACCTAATCCGTAGATCATTGGAGGTTGATCCCCGATCTGATTGGCCTGTTGGAGGGCTGTAAGCAGTAATGGATCGATGTGATCCAGTTCCGGCAGTGATTCTGATGATCTGGATGATCTTGAGATGGACATGGTTGAAGGCTGAAGTTGGAGTTGACGCCACTGAAGTAAATGGATCGCTAGATTGATCCGGGTGTAAATAGCGGATCGGCTGGGTGCGAGATCGGCGACTTGGTTGAGCATCTGGGGCCAGAGAGACTGGATTGAGGTGCGGTTTGCTTCCAGAAGTTGCTCTAGATCAACTGGGGTTTCTCCAGGAGGAAGGGGAATCTCAGGTTGGATCTGTTGGGTACGGATCTGGAGTCCTTCAAAGTTGTCTAGGAGAAGGGTGAGTTGATTCAGAGTAGCTTGGATCGAGGTCAAGTCTGATCGGGCTGCACGCGCAACCTCTTGATAAAGATCGAGGGCCTGATCCGTTTGCTCTTGGGCGGTTTTCCAATCACTGATCTCGCGGGCAAGATTAGCTTGAGCGTGCCGAGTAATCGCTAGATCAAGACCCGCCTCCTGTTGCAACTGCCGATTGCCGGATTGTTCGGCCAGGGTGAGGGCTTCTTCAAACATGCTGATCGCTGAGGGCAATACCCCTAAAACTCGGTAAGCATACCCTGATCGACTTAAGGCTGTGATCTTGACTTCAGAGTCATCTGGGAGCTGATCGATCTGCTGCTGGAGTTGGGGATCGTCTAGGATCGCTCTGGCTTGTTGATTAAGACCAAGGGCTTGGAGGGCTTGGACTTGGTTGATCCGACTGCCGATTTGGCCGGCTAGATCTTGAGCTTGTGCATATGTTTGAGAAGCTCTCTGCCAGGTTGCAAAGGCGGATTCAGGATCACCGATCCCTAGCTGCAAACTCCCCTGCGTATTCAGAGCTTGGGCCAGAACTCGTAAGCGCAAGCGTTCCTGCGTTGGAGATCCTTGAGCAGCTTGAGATCCTTGGGAACCCTGAGAGCCCTGTGAAGCTTGTGAACTTTGGGATCCTTGGGGCTGTCGAGCGTCAGGTGCATCTAGGGATCCTACCGATGCTGAGGATCCTTGTTGATCCTCAAGTAAACTCAAGCTTTGGTTGAGCTGTTGTTGGGCTTCGGACCAGCGACTTAACTGTTGCAGGGCGGCAGAGAGATTGTTGAGCAGGTGAGCTTGTTGGATCCGATCCCCTCGCTGCTGATAGATCGCTAAGGCTTGCTGCCACAGATCGATCGCCGCTTGAAACTGTCCTTGGCGATAGGCACTCAACCCTTCTTGAACCAATGGATCGGCAGCGACTTGAGTGACAAACGTTTGGGGGATCGCTGGAGCATGGGTCCAGGCCAGTCCGATCCCTGTAGCCAACGAGAGCAGGACAAAACTGCGTCGCCGTACCCGTTGGTAGGTAGAGGTGGACGGTAGCCGCGAAGATGGATCCAAGACACCATCCCCAGATCCAAACACCTGCTCAAATCGTTTGTGCCAGGAAGATCGCTGATGTGCCATTAGACGATGTGCCCTTTTACGCTTTTACCCCTTAGCTAAACCAAGCCCACAGAGATCAGCCGATGTCATGCTGATGTCATGGAGAAGAGGAAAAGTTACCCTCAGGAGAGACTAACCTTTCCTCTTCAGCTCAACGGGTCTGGATCCATTGCCTCATTAGATCCAACCATTGCAGCGATTACTCAACCGTGATCGAGCCTTTCATGCCAGCGCTGCGGTGAGGGGTGCAGAAGTAGCTATACTCACCAGGAACCTCAAAGACGGAAGAAACGGATTGCTTAGGACGAGACATCAGCCGCTTGTGAGACAGCTTGGCAGCCACTGCCTTGTCATTACCCGGCACTTTGTCAAACACAACGTTGTGGGGGAACACTTTGTTGTTGACCCACTCCACCGTATCGCCCGCCGAGATCGTGAGTGAATCGGGGACAAACTTGAGCTCAGACTTATCACTGCCCATCTTGACGGTGTAAGTTGCTGCCACAGCAGGATGAGCCATCAGCACCAAAAGACCCACCAGCAGGATCGCCACCCCTAACTGGAAGCGCTTAGCCAACGCAGAAATAAAAGTCATGGATTCCTCTTCAGACATTCTTATGCAAACAACATCAATGGATCGGGAACTAAGCCGAGTAGACTTACCCCAAAACAGGTTAATGCCCAGGTGATCCTTAAAGCAAAAACCCAATTCACTCAAATTTTAGGCCAAAGCGGGGCCAATAGGGTTCCTGCTTCCCAGAATCAAGCTTCCGGGATCGTCCGTTGCATCCCCAACCGCTCCGGATCTATCCCTTTATCGAACAACGTCAGATCGTCATAGATAGCCCCTTCCAGCATGGCCTCAGTCAGATCAACATTGCCCAGATTGGCCCCTCGCAGATCCGCGCCAGTAAGATTGGCCTCTTGGAGTGAGGCTCGCACCAAATCCGCCTTGCGTAGATCCGCCTTGCGCAGATCAGCCCGCCCTAGATCAGCCCGATTCATCCTGGTCTTCACAAGTACCGATTGAGACAGATCCACCCGATTCAGGTTGGCTTCCACCAGCATGGATCCGGTCAAATTAACGCGATTCAAAATGGCTTTGCTGAGGTTGATCTTGGTCAGTTGGCTGCGCATCACGCTAGCCCCTGTCAATTTGGCTCCACTCGCTTCCGCTTCCGACAGATCCGCATCGTTAATCGTGGCATTGCTCAGATCCGCCCCACTCAGATCGGCATGGATGAGCGTTGCTCCACTCAGATCCGCCCGAACCAGATCGGCCCGGATCAGGGTGACTTCATTCAAACTGGCTCGATTCAGGGTGGTTCGATGTAATTTGGCTTGACTGAGGTGGGCTTGGCTGAGATTGGCGTGGAACAGATCGGCGTAGCTCAGATCGGCATTGATCAAGTAGGTTCCCACTAACCTTGCTGCTGTCAAATAGGCGCGACTCAATTTCCCTTGACTGAGAATCGCATGACTCAGATCGGTCCCACTTAAATTCGCTTCTGTCAAATTGATCCCCAACAGATCCGCCTCCCGCAAAGCGGTCTCACTCAGATCAACCTCCTCAAAATGACGTTCTCCCTCAGCATATTGATCGAGAACCGACAGCCCTTGGCGAACACGGCTGGCAAAACTAGGCGGTGCAGATTGGGATGAATCACTCATAGGTCATAAGAAGGAGTGAGCAAGGGTTAGGGGCGTACAAACGGAGGCAGATCGATACTGCGGCCTTCGGTGCGACTGGGATGAGCTGTCGCTGGGGTTCGCTCTCGACCGGAAGGCAGTGAGCGGCGATCGCTACGGTGGAGACGATCCTGGCGTTCTCGTTGGAGGTCTTTGGGATCTCTCGCTTCCTTTGGATCCCTAGAATCTCTAAGATGCTTGGGATCGCGTGGATCTCTCGCCTCTTGAGCATTACGGGGATCTCGTAGATCGACATCCTCCAGGATCACATCAGTACCAGGGGAGCGTTCTATCGCGGTTTTGAGACGAAGATTATGCAACTGTTGTTCAGCAACTTTCTCTTTCAGCATCGTGATCTGAGTTTCCATCTCTGCTTGGGAGACTAAGTGAGCTTGGAGTTGATCCTGATGTTCAGACAGGCGATCCAACAAGGTTGCATTTTGACCTTCCAATTCTTTCACCTGGCTCTGAGCCGCCATTAACTCTGGTAATAAAACTTGATACTCCGCGATCTGTTCATTCAACCGCTGGATCTGCTCTTGAAGCTGATCGATTTCCTGCTGATGTTGATCATGCCCCTTCGTTAGACGAGTGCATTCCTGTTGATATCGCTGCGCTTCGGCTTCTGCGGCTTGGAGTTGACAGATCAATTGGTCTCGCTCAATCTGCCATTGTTGGGCTTGCTGAGCATAGTGATCCATCTGGGTTTGCCGCTGAGCTTCCAGCTGATCCATCCGGGTTTGGGCGTGGCTGAGGGCTGCTTCTAATTCCTGGCGTTGTTCCTGCCACTGTTGGCTTCGTTCACTCTCGGTTTCGGCGTAGCCTGCCAATCGAGCCTCTAAATGTTCCCGTTGTTCTTGCCATGCTGACACCTGATCCGCGTGCAGAGTTTTCAGATCCCGGAGTTCAGCCTCGGTTTCACTCAGTTGAGTTCGAGCGAGAGACAATTCCGCCTTGAACCGTTGCAGCATATCAACTCGTTTCTGGGCTAGATCCTGGGCTTCAAGCAGTGAAACTTGCCATTCCTGTTGCCGGGTTTCCCATTGGCGACGCTCCTGGGTGTAATCAAGCCGTTGCTGCTCCAGCTGTTCCTGCAATTGCTCAATATCGTGTCGCTGTCGTTCATTCAAACTTTGGCGAGCGGTTACCTGGGCTTCTAGATCGGAGACATACACGTGCAGTTGGCTGTGGGCCTGGGTCACTTGGTGTAGCTGATCTTCCGTCGCTTTCAACTTTTGAGCCTGACGGGTAGACTGCTGCTGCTGGGTAGCCAGTTGAGCGTCAAGATCCTTAACCTGAGTTTGGAGTTGCTGGATCTGATCGTGTTGCTCTCGTTGGATCGCCTCATGCTGATCGCGTTCCTGCTGGTGCTGTTGTTGCAGTTTTTGCCAGATCTCCTGTTCCAGTTCTTGCCGAAGCCGATCCTCAATACCTGCCGCAGTTTCGGAGGGATCGGGGGAAGGGAC
>CAZONZ010000159.1:0-2523 GCA_964581005.1 uncultured bacterium | reverse complement strand
ACTGTCGCTTGGGCGCAGCGTCGAAGCTCCAGACCTCCCGCAGCGTGACCGGCTGATCGTCATCGTTGCGCACCGAGGCCTTGACCAGCGCCCAGTGGTCGGCGGCGAAGAGGTTGATCCCCCCGCCGGTGATCGTCGAAGAATCGGGATCGGTCTGAGAGGAACGGGCGCTCATAGGCGATGCCTGAGGAAGTGGGCTATCGTTGTCAACCGGGATAGCGTTGGCAACAGCAGGATCGGGCTGAGAAGTTCTCTGTAGTATAGTGAAATCCTTGGCTGGACTCAAGGGGGCCTGATCGGTCTCTGACTCTGGAGTGGGGGGTGTTTCGGCTTGAGGGGATGGTGAGGCTTGCCGATTGGACGGGCGACCTGCTTGCCGCGATCGGCGCTGAGATGCAGCCATCATCAACCTCCCCACAAACTTGAGTAGCACAATGTCTCCAACCTAAATCGAGTGGTATCGATCGATCCCTGAGTTGAATTCTACGAGCTGAATTGAGAATTGGCTGCATCTTGGTGGGAATTCTAAACGCTATTGGAAACCCGGAGTGATCGTGATCGGTAGAGAAATGAGGATTTCGATCAATCTCAAGGGCCTCTGATCACTTGCCGCAGAATCTTATAAGCTAGAAAGACTAAGCCATGGATCGTTGCCAGGTTTGTCCCTGCCAATGCCGTTACCCAATTGAATCCTATGAGTTACACCCGTCCGTCAACCCCTGATCTTGCAAATGTTTCCAGATTTCTACCCCTGATCGTGCTTGCCCTTGCCGCTCTCCTGATCCTGCCGCGCTGTTTGTTGATTGTTCAGCCAGGGACGGAAGCCGTGATCTTTAATCGGCTGGTGGGGGTTGAGATGGTACCCCGGCGTGAGGGGATTCATCTGCTGGTTCCCCTGTTACAATTTCCAGCGATCTACGATGTCCGCACCCAAACCTACAACATGACAACGTTGAGTGAGGATCGCAGTGTCAAATCGGACGACTCCCTCACGGCTCTGACCGCTGATGGCCAGTTGGTGGATCTTGATGTCAGTGTTCGCTATCGGCTCGATCCCCCTCAGGTTCCCATCATGCATCAAAAGGTTGGTCCTGATTATCTGAACAAGATCATTCGCCCTGCCTCGCAAGCGGTTGTTCGTAATGTGATCGCTCGTTATTCGGCTATCGGAGTTTACTCGGAGCAACGGGCTGAGATCCAGGATGAAATTGAAGTTGAGCTGTCTGAGTTGATGAAACCCGAAGGCTTGATCTTGCAGGATCTGTTGCTACGGAATGTGGCTTTTTCTAGAGAGTTTCAGTCAGCGATTGAAGCCAAACAGATCGCAGAGCAAGAAAAGCAGCGGGAAGTGTTCCGGGTTGAGCAAGCCCAACTGACGAAACAGCGAATGATCGTCAAAGCCGAAGGAGAAGCCGCAGGGATCCGATTGAAGGGAGAAGCGATCCGAACCAATCCAGATGTGATCCAACTGGAGTTTGTCCGCAATCTTTCTGATCAGGTCCAGGCAATCGTCAGTGAGCAAAACACGATCTTGAATTTTGGCGACTTCCTCAACGGTGAATAGAACTCAACCTGAGTCTGGGGTCTTCACAGAGATAGGTTTGGGTTTCATCGATCCATCTCCTACTCTAATCATCGATCCCAGTGCTAAACTACGGCAAGCACGCAGCTAGGATTCACCTGCAATGACCCGCACGCCGATCTTGCAACCTGGCCAAAGCTACACCTTTCGCCAGTATTTTGAACTCCCCTTTGAACCCGATGACGTTCTGATCGAACTCGGCTACACCCTTGATCGCTGCGAACTCACCTTAGCCCGTCACCCTGGACCGTTGGATCGTCTAGATGAATCCGCCCGCCGCATCCGAGAAAACCTACACTATGTCAGCCTCACCAGCGAACAAGCCCGCCGCGAACTTCTGGTTGCCCCGATCCTGACCGATCTATGCCACTACACCCAAGCCCAACTACGAATTGAATATCCTTTGGTGATCAACGACTGGCTGAAAGGCCATCTAGACTACCTTGTCAGATCCAAGACGACCTTTCTGGTTGTGGAAGCGAAACATGATGATCTGGCACGCGGCTTCACCCAACTTGCAGTCGAGCTCATTGCCTTACAGCAATGGTCTGAGTCTGAACATCCTATTCTCTATGGATCGGTGACCACTGGGGATATTTGGAAACTGGCGCAACTCCACTCCTTTGAGCACCGCATTGTCCAAGATCTCAATCTCTATCGCATTCCTGCCGACCTTGAAGATCTGATGCGTATCTTTATCGCTATTGTCACCGGGTCCAGTAGCCCAACAACGGATCGGCAAGCACCACTGCCTGCTTGATCCTTAAGGTATTGGGCCAGGATCCTGAAAGGGGCTAGATTCCATCTATACTCTATGGCCTGGATCCCAGCACGCTTGCAAGGTGAGGGCGAGATCCTTTAGCTATTCGCCAGAAGAACTCAGGTTGTCAGGGTTTTGTAGAAGATCCAGGTCCAGGTCATTCATCTCTTCATCCAACGTA
>CAZONZ010000158.1:0-8694 GCA_964581005.1 uncultured bacterium | reverse complement strand
TCCGAGTCCTTTGTTCTGCAGTTTGCAGGATGGGGTGCTCAGGGCTGCTGAAAGCTCCGCGCTTTAGCGCGGGGAAGTTTACAAGGCTCCCTTGCTGGTCCACAGAACGGATCAGACCTATGGTGTGCAGTAAACCTCGTGTGGGAGTGGGAGATCCTGCGGGATCCCTCCTAACTCTCCTTATTCAATCAATAGTTAGTATAAACAGCTCGGATCGGCTAACCAAAGATTGTATTTCAAACGAACGAGCTTATAAAGCAGCTTAGGATATATCCCACTTGCCATCACAACACTCGCGCCGAATGGGTTGATCGGCATGGCATGAAGATTGGATCTCCAGAAGCCTCAGATCTTCAAGATCCTCAGCCGAGGGATCGTGCTAGGGGACGCTGCTCCAGTACTCTAGATCAAGCTGACTGTCACATGGTGTCCTATGGCAACGATCAACGATCACTATCTCAAACTCAAGGCTGGCTACCTCTTTCCAGAGATCGCTCGACGGGTCAACGCTTTTGTCGAAGCTCACCCAGAGGCTCAGATCATTAAGCTGGGAATTGGCGATGTGACCGAACCTCTACCTGCAGCCTGCCGCCAAGCCATGATCCAAGCGGTTGAAGAGATGGGGGATCGCGCTACCTTCCGAGGCTATGGACCGGAGCAGGGCTACCTCTGGTTACGAGAAGCGATCGCGGCCCACGATTTTCAAGCACGCGGCGGCTCGATCGATGCCAGTGAGATCTTTATCTCAGATGGATCCAAATGCGATACAGGTAACATTCTCGATATCTTTGGACCGACTAATACGATCGCGGTCACGGATCCGGTTTATCCCGTTTATGTTGATACCAATGTGATGGCCGGACATACAGGTCCAGCGAATGCCAATGGTGAATTTGAAGGATTGATCTACTTGCCAATCACGGAAGCCAATCAGTTTACCGCCACGATCCCAACCGAACAGGCTGATCTGATCTATCTTTGCTTCCCCAACAATCCCACAGGGGCGGTGGCAACTCGTGAGCATTTGCAGGACTGGGTTCACTATGCCAAAGCCCACGGATCGATCATTTTCTTTGACGCTGCTTATGAAGTGTTTATCACCGATCCGACCCTTCCTCACTCGATCTATGAGATTGACGGGGCACGTGATTGTGCGATTGAGTTTCGATCCTTTTCCAAGAGTGCTGGATTTACCGGGACACGTTGTGCTTACACGGTGGTTCCCAAGAGTTTGATGGCTAAGGCTGCAGATGGATCGGAGGTTCAGGTTTGGTCGCTTTGGAATCGGCGGCAATCGACCAAGTTTAATGGGGTGGCTTATGTGGTCCAACGGGGGGCAGAAGCGATCTATTCGGAAGCAGGTCAGACTCAGGTTCGAGATCTGGTGAACTTCTACATGGAAAACGCATGGATCATTCGAGATCAGTTAACCCAAGCCGGACTGACGGTGTACGGCGGTGTAAATGCTCCCTATATTTGGCTGAAAACGCCGAGTGGCTTATCCAGTTGGGACTTCTTCGACAAACTGCTGGAAACGGCTCATGTGGTGGGAACTCCCGGATCCGGATTTGGGGCTGCAGGTGAAGGCTACTTCCGGATCTCGGCCTTCAATAGTCGGGCCAATGTCGAAGCGGCCTTGCAACGGATCGTGGCCACCTTCCAAGCCTAGAGGTCAGCAGCTGGGTCAGACAGAATGCAGCAAAACGGTTGGCAAGCTAGATAGACTGGAAAGACAGCATGTTTGACAGGATAGCGGCATGATACCCACCGTAATTGAACAGTCGGCTCGTGGTGAACGGGCCTTTGATATTTACTCCCGACTTCTGCGGGAACGGATCATCTTCCTGGGCCGACAGGTGGATGACGACATTGCCAACCTGATCGTGGCTCAGATGCTTTATCTGGAATCGGAGGATCCGGAAAAAGATATTTACCTTTACATCAACTCCCCTGGGGGTGGCGTGTATGCAGGCATGGCGATCTATGACACCATGCAGCACATTCAGCCCAATGTGTCCACGATCTGTATTGGACTGGCGGCCAGTATGGGTGCCTTTCTATTGGCGGGGGGTACCCAAGGCAAACGGATCGCTCTCCCCCATGCTCGGATCATGATCCACCAACCTCTGGGAGGCGCTCAAGGCCCCGCGACCGATATTGAGATCCAGGCTAACGAGATCATCTATATCAAGCGCACCTTGAACGAGCTCTTAGCCCACCATACCCAGCAGCCATTGGAACAGATCGAACGTGACACCGATCGAGATAATTTCATGACCCCTGAAGCGGCTAAGGAGTATGGTCTGATCGATCAAGTGATCTCCAAGCGCCCCCAACCGGCCCTGACTGCCGTATAGAGTTCCCGCTTCGCTGACTCAATTGGATAGTGTTTGCAGCTGATCGCCAGTGATCAGCTGTTTTTACTTCCGTTTTGATACACTCTCTCGATCATGATTTCATCTGCTTTGGGAGGCTTTTCAGGATCAGTTTGGAAGATTGTGATCTGATGCGATTATTGAACAAAATGTTGGAGGATACGTTTGCCCTGAGTTCATGAGGAAAATCCTTGGCTCACGATCTCGATCCTGTAGGACACTAGAGAGGCTTCTGTCTCATGACTGCTTATGGTTGCTTCTCCTCACCTGATCCAATTAGCCCAATGGTTAGCAGGTCACTTCAATAACTTCGATCAAGCCATTGCGGAGCCCGTCTGGTTTGCCAATATCCATGTCTACCAGTGCCCTCTGCCTGCCCAGGTCTTTAGCGGTGATCTGGGATTGTATGTTGAGCAGGCTTACGACATTTATCTGAATCAGCCGTATCGCCAACGAGTCCTGCATCTAATCGATCACCAGGGCCAGATTCGGATCCAAAACTACAGTCTCAAACAACCGGAAAGATTTCTAGGGGCAGGACGGGATCTGAGCAAGCTGCAGTCGCTGACGTTGGCTGATCTGGAGCTGTTGCCGGGATGTGTGACGGAAGTAGAATGGACGGGATCCTCGTTCAAAGGTCAGAGTATTCCCGGTAAGACCTGTATCATTGTGCGCAAAGATCAGGAAACCTACCTCTACAGTGAGTTTGAAATTACGGCCACGGCGTTTCGGAGTCTTGATCAAGGGCGCGATCCAGAAACCGATAAGGTAGTTTGGGGATCTCTGTCGGGACCATTCCAATTTGTCAAGATCGAAGATTTTTCTGCCTATGTTCCTATGTAGGGAGATGGCCCTATGAGAATGACAACTCCAACCCAACCCCTTTTCACATTTGATGAGTTTCTTGCCTACGATGATGGCACCGATCGGCGCTATGAGCTTGAGGATGGGATCCTAGTCGAAATGCCTCCAGACTCTCCCGAAAATCTGGCCATTGCTCGATTCCTTTTGGTGGAATTCCTGAACTATCTTCCCCTCCAACGCATTGCCTACAACACAGAGATCGAAGTCTCAGGTTACCGCGCTCAGTGCCGGATCCCGGATTTGCTCGTTCACACAGAAGAATCTCTTCTGGCTTTGGCTGGGGCGGCCCGTGCTACCTTGACGCGAGACATGCCTGCTCCAATGTTAGTGATCGAAGTGGTGAGTCCTGGCTCCATGAACGTGATCCGCGATTATCGCTACAAACGGACTGAATATGCAGCACGAGGCATCGCTGAGTATTGGATCGTTGATCCTCAAGAGCGTCAAGTTACCCTGTGTCAATGGATCGATGGCCAGTACGAAGATACTCTTGTCAAGGGATCGGAACCTATTCCTTCCCGTGTCATCCCAGCTTTAGCTTTAACGGTTGATCAACTCTTTTCTTCTCCATCAACCCCAGATAAGTGAGGATCAGATGGAAGATTGACATGAGTACAAAGGCAGCAATTTTGGCAGAGACACTGGGTTTCCATGTTGGGACAGAGTTTGCCACAGATCGGTCGCACTCGGCCTCGGATTTTTAAGTAGATCTCAGCCGCAAGCAGCATGGCCAGAGGTGGGGCAAGGAAGTAGATCCATAACGATTCCCAGACAGCCGCAGGAACGGCAGAGGCTAAGGTCCGAGCTGGATTGATACTCATGCCTGAAAACGGAGCCGCCAGCGTAATGAACGTGGCAACCAGAGTTCCAGCAAACCAGCCTGTGTACTGAGATAGGTTGCGGGTATTGGAGACGAACAACACCATCGTCATCAACACAAAGGCCAACCCAAACTCCACCCAAAAGGCAACAAACCACCCCAAGGATCCAGGTAACGTGACAATGTAGCGTACAGGTAGATCCGTAAACCGTTCTCGCAACACCAAAGCCACGACTGTGATCCCGCTGATCCCGCCAATACACTGGGCCAACACATAACCGATCGCATCGATCCGCTGCAGTTTGCCCAGTCGATAGAACGTCAGCGTCACGGCAGGATTGAAATGAGCTCCAGTGCGCTTGCCCCAGGGTGAGTAAATGATCGACACAGCGGTCAATCCCATCAAGATCCCGATCAACATCCGCCGCAGCAAACTATTGGGAAAAGCTTGATGTAACGGTGATCCCGGCCATTCAAACAGAGTGGTCAGCGCTCCAGCCAGGATCATAAAGATCCCCAGCTCAGCCCCCTCCAGCAGATAGTCCAGCCAGTGATCCGGCAGAAGTGCGCGAATCCCCTGGTTTCGATCAGCATCCTGTTCCAGCCTCATGTCGGAGGGATTGACAAGCTGAGCGTTAGGTTGATGATCCACCCCACGCTCAGAGCTCATCTCCGATTCAACCCCAGAGACGCTCTCAGAGATGCTCTCAGGCTCAATCATGATCGTGTCTCCCGTATTTCCCTAGTTGCGCAACTCGCTAGCCGCCAGATCGGGGGCACACTGTTGGGCTCCGTACTGACTATATTGCTGGATCAACTTAGCCACAACTCCGGTCCAGCCGGTTTGATGATTGGCCCCAACCCCAGATCCGTTATCCCCGTGAAAATACTCGTAGAACAGGATCAGATCCCGCCAGTGTGGATCGGTCTGGAATTGGGTGATCTCGCCATACACAGGTCGCTTCTGATCCCCGTTACGCAGGAAGATATGGATCAAGCGCAGGGAGATCTCGGAAGCAACTTCCCACAGGTTGCGCATTTGCCCGGAGCCGGTGGGACACTCGATTTGGAATCGATCGCCGTAGTAGAAATAGAACTTCTGCAACGACTCGATCAGCAGGTAGTTAACCGGCATCCAGATCGGGCCACGCCAGTTGGAATTGCCCCCAAACAGATAGCTATTCGATTCACCGGGTACATAGTCAACCCGATATTCTTCACCATCCACCCAGAAACTATACGGATGATCCCGGTGATAGCGCGATAGGGCTCGGATGCCGTGGTCCCCCAGAAATTCAGTTTCATCTAGCATCTTGGTGAGGATCTGGGCCATTCGATCTCGATAGGCAAGCGCGAGTAACCGCCGTTCACCCATGCCCTCCGTCCGCATACAGGCCACATTGTCTGTCAGATCCGGTCGATTGCGAATAAACCAGGCGACACGCGCTTTAAATCCAGGCAACTTATCTAAGATCTCCGACTCGATCGTTTCCACCGCAAACAAGGGGATCAATCCCACTATCGATCGAACCTTCAACCGAATCTGATCTTGATTGGGTAGATGCAAAACATCGTAGAAAAAGTTATCTTCTGGATCCCAAAGTTGGGTCTTGCCTTCACCGATCTGGTTCATGGCATCGGCGATATAGAGGAAGTGCTCAAAGAATTTGGTGGCAATATCTTCGTAAACTGGGTTTTCAAGGGCTAGTTCCAACGCGATCGTGAGCATGTTGAGGCAATACATCCCCATCCAGCTTGTGCCATCCGACTGTTCAATATAGCCTCCCGTCGGCAACGGCTTACTCCGATCAAATACCCCAATGTTATCAAGCCCCAGAAATCCGCCTTCAAAAATATTATTGCCGCCTTCATCTTTGCGATTGACCCACCAGGTGAAATTCAGCAATAGCTTTTGGAATACCCGCTCCAAAAACTGCCGATCCTCGCGCCCATAGACATGCTTCTCGATCTTGTAAACCCGCCAGGTTGCCCAGGCATGAACCGGAGGATTGACATCACTAAACACCCATTCATAGGCTGGGATCTGACCATTCGGATGCATGTACCATTCACGGGTCATGACATCCAATTGCTGCTTTGCAAACTCTGGATCAATCATGGCAAATGGGATCATATGAAAGGCCAGATCCCAAGCTGCAAACCAAGGATATTCCCATTTATCCGGCATTGAGATCACATCATCATTGTTGAGATGGATCCATTCATGATTACGACCCTCAAACCGCTCTACTGGTGGTGGAGGAAAGGCTGGATCTCCTTTGAGCCAGGTATCGATCACGTAATGATAATATTGCTTTGTCCACAGCATTCCCGCAAAGGCTTGGCGTTGTACATTTTTCATATCTGGATCGATGACAACAGCCGTGATCCGTTGATAAAACTGATCCGCTTCGGCTTTGCGTTTCGAGATCATCTCAGCAAAGCTTGGTCCAAATGGATCTTGAATCGCCCCTCGATTTGTCAACCGGAGTTTGATCGTTTGCGACTGACCCGCTGGTACCGTCAGATCATAATAAATCGATGCTTTGGTTCCCTGTTTCTCTGGGTTCACAGCATCGAGATCGCCATTCACGACATAGGCATTAATCCCATCTTTGACATAGCGAGTGGTGTTGGAAACTCCATAGAGATGCTGCTGATTCGTTTCGTTATTTGTGAATAACAGAGATCCACCCGTTTGACTGTAGAGCCAACGCAGCCCAAGTTCTGAATGAGAGGCTTCGATCAAGCTAAAGGGTGTGTCGGCCCGCAGCTGTTTTAGGTTGGGCACTTCAGATCCATTCCAGGTCCAGGTATTGCGAAACCAGAGGGTGGGCAGCAGATGTAAACGCTGAGGGTCTGGGCCACGATTGGTTACCGTGATCTGGATCAAAATATCTTCGGCAAACTCCTTGGCGTATTCGATCATCACATCAAAATAGCGGTTCTCCGCAAAGATGCCCGTATCGAGCAATTCATATTCCGGATCGAGCTTGCCACGCCGCTGATTTTCTTCAACAAGATCGTCATACGGAAAGGCAGCATGAGGATATTTGTAGAGATAGTTCATGTAGGAGTGGGTCGGAGTACTGTCGAGGTAGAAATAATACTCTTTGACATCCTCGCCGTGATTGCCTTGGGGTCCGGTTAAGCCAAAGATCCGCTCTTTCAAATAGGGATCGGCTCCATTCCACAGGGCCAGGGCAAAACAGAGACGGGCATGGGAATCCGAGATCCCGCCCAGGCCGTCTTCACCCCAGCGGTAGGCACGAAAACGAGCGTGCTCATGCGGGAAATACTCCCAGGCCGATCCGTCTACACTGTAGTCTTCGCGGACAGTGCCCCATTGCCGCTCGCTCAGATACGGTCCCCAGCGTTTCCAATAAACTTGGCGCTCTCGATCCTCTTGAAGCCGGATCTCTTCCTGGGTTAGGGGTTGAGTGGTCTGGGTCATGATAGTCTCCTGCAAACACAGTTTTTAGATCAGTCATCCCATCCGATCGGGATCCATTCATCAAGTCACTGGCAATCGAGTTACGGCGACTCAACCCAAGATCCCATGTTGATCACTAGCATTTCAGCCAGATCCGATCAGCCTCCATGCGCAAAACCTGGATAGAGGGTCATCCCCCCATCGACAAATAAAGTGATCCCATTCACATAATCGGAATCATCCGAGGCCAACCAAACCGCTGCCTTGCCGATATCGACGGGCTCGCCGACCCGCTTGTAAGGGATCAAGGTCAACAAAGCTGCTGCCGCTTCTGGTGTTTCCCAGGCGTCTCGATTGATCGGGGTTTTGATCGCTCCTGGCCCAATGCTATTGATCCGGATCTTTTCAGGAGCGAGCTCTTGAGCCAGACTTTTCATCAGCAGCATCACACCGCCCTTAGAGGCTGCATAATTGCAGTGTCCGGCCCAGGGAATCACCTCATGCACTGAACTCATACAAATGATCTTGCCAAGAGAGACGGAGATCTCCGGTCGGAGTCCGCGCCGCCGAAACTCCTTGACCGCTTCCCGCGCACAGAGAAATTGACCCGTGAGATTGACCCCGATGACTCGATTCCACTGATCCAACGTCATATCAGCGACAAAGGCATCCCGTTGTAATCCTGCGTTATTCACCAAAATATCAATTGTGCCAAACCGCTCAATCATCTGCCGAACCAGAGCGATCACCTGATCTTCTTGGCTCACATCAGCCTGAATCGCAATCGCCTCACCCCCAGCCGCCTCGATCAGCTGGACCACCGCTTCCGCCCCAGCTGGATTTCCAGCGTAATTCACCCCCACCTTAGCCCCCGCTGCCGCCATCTCCTGAGCCACAGCGGCCCCGATCCCAGAACTGGATCCTGTTACCAAGGCAACTTGTCCCTTTAGCTTGAGCTGTGCTGTCATCGTTTAGCTCCTGATTGCTGTCGAAATCCCTCAGACGCCCTTGAATCTTGATCTACTCATTAGGATATCAGTTCATGGTCGCAGCTAGATCTCAAAATCATCACCAAACGTTTATGCCATCGAGTCATATCGAATCGTTGCATAAAATCATAAGTAACCCAACCATTTTACCTCTAACACAGGGTCATTTCATTCTCAAGGATGCCGGAAGATGGTAAGGTTTTAGGCTAATTC
>CAZONZ010000157.1:0-8705 GCA_964581005.1 uncultured bacterium | reverse complement strand
ACATCCCGACGCTCCCCTGACGGGAGAGCGCGGGGCTTTCGCCGCATAGCTAACGTCTATCCAAACTCTATTGCAGGATCAGATCATCGGTTAATTCAACCATCACAAGCTGATTGGGCTTAAGGGAAACGACGCGATCGACATTGGTTGATCCGGCTGCAGCTCCAGCCAAGCTACCCGCCAGGATCGGGAGAAAGCCAATTCCCCCAGTTAAGGCTCCAACCACAACCCCACCGGCAGCTCCATAGCCTGCACCCCGTGCTGCCACCGTGCCCAGATCGCCTTGAGGATCAAGACCGACATCAAGCGGTCCAGACTGGCCATTGACTATATACGTTGCCGACTGGATCGTAATCCGGTTGGCCACAAACCGACTGCCCACCACTTTCTCTTCAACATCGGTGGTGCCATGATCTAGGTTGACGCGATCTTGGTCTTCCAGGATGGGCTCAAAGGTTCCCCAAACCACACTGCCCGCTGGGATCACCACTTGTCCATTCACATCCAGCACCGGATTAGCAACTTCAAGATTGCCACTGATTGCTTGGAACGGAGGAAAGGAGATCTCTCGATAGACGGTGAGCGGGATCGAACTGCCTGCAGTCAGCTGGCCACGGCCTATGGTAGCGGAAACAATTCCAGGTGCATTATCTGGTAACCGTTGATAGCTGTAAGGGCTAGTTGGATCAAAGTTGGTAGCACTACTGCCGGTAGGGACCACGGGGATCGGGAATGACTCACGGGTTGATGGTGCCGATTGAGTCGGTTGTGAGGGAGCCAGCACAGGATCGATTGGGGCTGCAGCACTCGATTCTGGCACAGGGGGTAGAGCTCCCGATCCAGCAGGTTGTTGAGCCTGGGGCAAGACCGGCATCGTCGGGATCGACTCACTCGAATTCGAGCCGGGTGCTCCAGGGGTAGGGTTGACAGAAGCGCCAGATGGGGTAAAGTCAAATTCTTGAGCATGAGCTGGATCATAGTCAACACTGCTTAAACCGATACTCACACCGATCAAGAGTGCAGAACCGACGTACTGACCCAGCACAACAGAGCGCAACCAGCGGCTAAGGATCATCACCATTCCACTCCCATCATCTGTTTAGAAAATTGACATGCCTAAAGAGAGACCCATAGTTATCCCGAAGGAAACCATCGATCAGACGAATTCATCACACGGATCGATTGACAATCGCATGGATCCTATCCAGATCAACAGGAGTCACTCCGAACCCTCGAAAGCAATCCTGACGACAAGGATCTCGATCCATTGACTGACTATTCACTGAAGGTGTCGAAGACGACCGTCAGCCCCAATCAACATTAGTTTCAGATCAGGGAGATCAAGGCTGCAGAAGGATCACAGCCGCCAACCTGACCAGATCTGGGGACAGTTTAACACTCTCTCGGCCACTTGACGCTAAATGTAGTAGATTTAAAATCTTGTCATCTGTTGAAGATTCTGATGGATCCCATCACGATCCAGAGCGGCGAGCGATGTAAGACACTCGCAACCCCCGTTGATAGTCATCCATTCCGGCCCAATCCTTGATCTCTTTGGGGCTATAGTGAATCCGTTGCCATGTATACCCAATCCGATCAAACATCTGTTCCAAAAAGGAGGCAGAGGGGAAAAACACAATGCCATCTTCATCTGTCGTGTCGCTGGTTTTAGTCGGATCATCGATCATGACAAACAAGGCGGGAGGACGACGCATAAACTTGGAGAATCCGTACCAAAGATAGTTCTTGACAACATTGGTATCGATGATCACATAGCTTGGAGCTAAACGCTTAATTTCACGGAAGAACTCAACCTGTCGCACCGTATGATACAGAAAGCCAAAGCAGAGAATGGTATCAAACATCCCCGGTTGGGCAGAGGTTAAATACGTAAACAGATCCGACTGGATCCACTCCATCCGATCCTCATATCCTGTTCCCTGCAAGTAGGCTTGACCCATCTCGATCAATTCCGGGCGGGCTTCGATCCCAACGACCTTACGAGCTCCCAATCCCAAACATGGGTAGGAAAAACGACCATTATTGCAAGCTAAATCCAAGACAATGTGATCCCGAATAGCATCAGGATTCCGGGTCAGAAGCAGTTCACAACGCCAGTTAAACCGATTGTGATCAGGATGCTGCCCATTTTTACTGTAGGGCAACTGTGAGTAGTCATACTGGAACGAGGCCATCTCTACTGTCTCCTTGAACCGATCCTGCTGATCGAAGTCAACAATCTCTGATTACTTTACTCCAGAAGTGCATCAAGTTCGTCTTGCATCGCGCTCAATTCTGCCGAAGATGCTGTTGATGAAGCCGATGAAGCTCCGAACAGATCCCAAGGATTGTGGTGCAAATGGCTCTGTCCAGCATGGATCCCAACACGAGCCGCTCGTCCTGAAGCTTCCACCCATTGAACAACATACTGCTTAAATTCTGGAGTCAGCTCGGCCCAAACAGCCTGAAGCAGAGAGACAGTGAACAGAGCCGCGCCAAGGGGAGGGATCAGCAAGACAACTGTTGTCAGCATCCCAGCCGTCAAAGCACGAGGACCAACCCGTTGAATGGCTTCATCTAAGGTCAGCTGGTTGTTCAAGATCTCGATCAGAGCTGGCACAGCTTCAGCCCCCACAGCCAATCCCAAAGCAGCAAAGGCATTTCCACCCAAAAGCCGTTGGAGAAGCTTCACCGCAGCTCCCCGCATAAATCCCGTCGAAAGAGCTTCCAACACCTGAGTTTGAAAGGCTTTGATCTGATCAGGTGTCAGGGTTGCCTCGCCCCGACAATAGGATCCAACGAGTTTGATGCTCTGGAGCAAGATCGTGATCGAGGTGTTGATCGTGGCTCCGGTGACTCCACCACTCAGAGCTTCACTACCAATAGCAGTCACATTGATCACGTTAGCCGCCCAATAAGGATGATGAGCAACCCATTCCGCTGTGGATCGATCAATGGGGAAACTCTGGATTCCCTCGACATCGATCACAACCTGAGTTCCTGGAATCCCCTGGTTGGCTGCATCGGTCACGATCGTTTGATCTCGGTAAGCCCCTCGTTCTGCTTGTCTCGATACATAATCGGCACTCCCCGTTTTCGCCTGGATCTGGGCAATGACTCGACCTACAACATCAGTCACATAAATATCAGGATCACCTTTCGATCCATCTGCTGGAATCTGCCAGGCTCGATGCTCGGATCCGGCTAAGCCTGCCTTGATGTTGTAGCCGATCGCCTGAAGATGCTCAAGGGCAAATCCAAATGAGTTGGGATTTTGACTCGTTAATCCATCGGTTCGGATCACCCCTGCTCCTGGAGTTAGCAAGGTGTTGGCCCCATCGATCGCGGCTTGGACGGCTGTGGTGACGTTCTGAGTCAGGGTTGGGATCAGTCCGTCAGTAACATTCTTTAGAAATTCATGCATGAATGTGAAGTCGATTCTTAATTGTCTTAAGTTATAAATCTAACTTGAATGGAGCATTTTGATCAAGAGGCTGGTAGACCATAACGGCTAAACCCGATGCAGCGACTGATCGAGGCAAGCTACACAGTGCTTATTGAATGGCTTAAATGAAATTGCTAGTGATCGGCATGTCCTGATCGATGGCTATAACAATTGCGGGATGAGTTGACAGCCAAAGGAATCTCCCCCTCTACGCGACGTGTTGGGTGGATGGCATTCAAGATGATCTCTACGGGACTGGCGCGATTCGAACGCGCGGCCTAGCGCTTAGGAGGCGCTCGCTCTATCCAGCTGAGCTACAGCCCCATGCTTGAGGAAGGAAACGATCAAGCTTTAGCAGGATCGATCCTAGCGACTTCATGAGATAGCGTCAAAATCTTTCCGAAGAAGGTTAGCTTGAACGGTGGGCAACTCTTTCTCGATCAGAGGATCAACGATGCGGATGGCAACGTGGAATGTCAACTCGATCCGAACTCGGTTAACCCAGGTGATCGAGTGGATCCAACAGGAATCGATTGATCTGCTGTGTTTGCAGGAGACCAAAGTCATCGATGCTGATTTTCCTACGGCTGAGTTTAGGGATTTGGGGTATCAGGTCTATGTTTCAGGGCAGAAAGCTTACAACGGTGTGGCTCTGATCAGCCGTGAGCCGTTGACTGAAGTCAGTAAGGGGTTTACTCCGGTTCTGGGCACAGAGCAGGTCGGTGATTTCGATGATCAAAAACGAGTGATCACAGGCATCATCCAGGGCGTTCGGATGATCAATCTGTATGTTCCGAATGGATCGGACGTGGGGAGTGACAAATATGTCTACAAGTTACGCTGGCTAGAGATCTTGAAAGCCTACTTACACTACTGGATCCAAACCGATCGCCCTCAACTCCTCGTCTGTGGCGATTTCAACATTGCCCTCGAAGATCGAGATATTTACGATCCGAAAAAAGCTGGTCAGATCATGGCGTCCGATCCAGAACGTCAGGCATTACAAGCGATTCTTGATCTGGGATTTGAGGATATTTTTCGCACCTTTAGACCGGATCCAGGCTATTTCAGTTGGTGGGATTATCGATCGGGTGGATTTCAGCGGAATCGGGGATGGCGAATCGATCACATCTATCTGACACGAGCTCTAGTGGCTCAAGCAACCGATTGTCACATTGATCCAGGCCCTCGTGGAAACCCGAAACCCAGCGATCATGCTCCGGTGGTGCTGGATTTAAGTTCGGAGTTGGGAGTGCCCCAATTGCAAAACCAAACACGATAGAGACATAAATGCAGCTATCACTATTCGAGATGAAGGCTTGCGAATAGTATCGTTGGGAACCAGCGATACTGCCCAAGGAGGCAATGTAAGACCAAAGCGGGGGCGTCAGTCATCCGTAGAGGCGGTTGCTGTTGAGTTGGGAAGCCCCGTCCCCTTGTGGGCGGGGTAGTTCACATCTAGATAGGTGATGCTTCCTTTTGAGAGGGTGGCGGGCAACCTGATCGAGACAATGATCCTTGTTCCTTGTTTGGATTCGCTCTGCATGCACAGTTGCGTTCACAGCAGCGATCCTGACTGAAGCGATCCTGGGTCTGGGGATCTTCTGTTAGCATAAGGAGCTATAGGTGCTATCTTCAGTGAACCCGAACGATCTCTACTGTCGTTTAAGGAGTGTCATTTAAGGAGCTGGGTTAGCAACGCTCACATCAAGTTTGAACCGATCGGATCAAGTCTCTAGCGAGAGGGGTTATGCAAACGGTGCCCAGCCTGGGTGAAATCCTTCAAGATCTGCAGCAGGACGCCAACCAGCAGCGGATCAAGAAACTGTTGCTGCTCACCTGCCGAAATACCTGGGAAAACGATCCCTCCCAACTGGATCAGCTCGATCTGACTCCCCTCCTCGAAGACCTCCTACAGCGCTATCCCAGTTTTGATCAGTTGAAAGCTGCTCTCAGCGCTACCGTGGGTCGATTGAGCAAAAAGGCTGAGTATGCTGCTGTTGCCAATTTAACTCTGGCCTATCTCAAACAACTGTATCCCCCGCTCACGCGATCAGTTCCGCAGAACCGCCGCCCTCCCCAAGCCACTGCAACTGGCAATGGATCTCCCCAACCCGTCACGCCTCCGGAGTTACGATCACCGTCACTAACCTATCCGCATCAGATCCAAAATGGAGGTGAACTTAGCTCTGGCTCTGCTTTAGGAGCTCCCCCAGCCCCAGACTCCTATTTTCAGCTTGTTGACTACAATCCGTTTGATCTCCGCCAAGATATTATCCAGCAGGTGAATCCTCTACTCGTCAAAGTGCTGATTTACTCTCTCTTGCATCACAAACTCAACTTAGATGAGAGCAGCTTTACACCCCTTAAACAACACAACCTCGATCAGTGGATTCGCCAACTTCTGCAAGCCTGTGCTAGTCCCGCTGACCTAACAGCTAAGTTACAAGAAACAGCTCATGGGTTCAGTCAACATCCTCGGATCGCTCAAGCCGTTCACGTATTGCTACAATGTCTCACCCCTCTCTATATCCCCATCAGCCCTCCCCTCCCCACTGAATTTGCCGCTGCAGAAGCTCCTGCCGATCCGGTTGCGACGGCTGAGATCGCTGAACCTGAATCCGATATGGATTGGGCCGCTTTTCCCTCAACAGCGCCTGCAGGATCACCTCCTTTGGCTGCCATGCCCACGGATGTTCCTCACCCGCCCCGATCAGAGCTTTCGGCGACTCCACCCCCGCTCCATCTCACTCCTTTACCAGAGATCAACTCAGCTGATCTCGATTGGATGGATCAACAGGTTTCCCAAGTCGCAAGTCCTACTCCAGCCAAAACCACGACTCCAGCATCTCCCCCTCCCTCCCCTGCCCTCCAGAGTCCCTCTCCTCCTGATCGCAGTATCCTGGACCAACCCATTCAAGATCTGGTTGAGAATAATGCTCGCAAACTCATGATCACGATTGAAAGCAGTATGGATGAGCTGGGGAATCTTTTAGATGAGCGCTTGCAAGATCAAGATCCTGAAGCCTATCTTGCGCTGAAACACCAAGTTTTACGAGGATTTATTGGTGGAATTGAAGCGTCAGCCACAACCTTTTTAGCGATCTTGAAACGATTAGAGCAAGCTGAGCGACGACTACTCCAAGCTGCAACCGATCTACCCTTGGCAGAATCTCCTGTTGTGGTCAATGAAGATCTGTATGGAGCACTGCGTCAGATCTTGGAGGAAAATGCCTTAGTTCAGCGCAAGCCGGATCTTGATCAAGATATTAAACGTATGGTGCGACGGATCACGAGTGCCATTAAAACTCGAATTGAAAACCAGTTAACAGAGTTTGGCAATGTATTAGATGAGTTATTTCAGGACAAGAGTTTACAAGAAGGGATGACTCTGAAATATCAAGCCTTGCGCGTGTTTGTTTATGAGATCGAGACAATTTCCTCAAAGTTTGCGGCGATCCTCAACAAGATGGAGGCAGCAGAGCGCAAACTGTTTGGTGTTTGACGGGTGATCTTTGCATGACTGGCAAGGGCGATCCTAATAACCGTCTTCCGAACTGTCTTCCGGAACTTCTCACAATGTCAAACACAATGTCAAACACAATGTCAAACACAATGTCAAAGGTGATCCTGTGAACGCTAAAGAACTCCTGAATCGTTACGCTGCTGGAACAACACGCTTTCAGCAAGAAAACCTGGCTGGGGCAGAGTTAAATCACGTTGATCTGATCGGAGTGGATCTGACGGGATCGGATCTGCGTCATGCCAGTTTAACCATGGCGTTTCTCAGTCGAGTTCAGCTGAGCCAAGGGAATTTGGTGGGAGTCCGTTTGAGTGGTGCGATCTTGAGTCAAGCCAATTTAAGTCAGGCCAATCTTCGGGATGCCATGATGCACGGAGCCACGTTGCAGGGAACCGATCTTCAAGGGGCCAATCTCACCTTTGCGACGCTTCAAGATGCCAATTTGATCAATGCCGATCTCCGGATGGCGGATCTGACCAGTGCCAATTTAGCAGGGGCTTGCTTGCGGGGGGCTAACCTGCGCCGAGACAATCGTCGGAATGTGGTGCTAACCGGGGTCAATCTGAGTTGCGCCGATCTGCGGGGTGTGAATATGCAAGGAGCGGATTTGAGTCGGGCGGATCTACGGGGAGCCAATCTCCAAGAAGCCAGCTTGATCGATGTAAATCTAGCTGGAGCAACGCTGGATGGAGCCAATTTACGAGAGGTGATCCTCAGCAATGCCAACTTGAGTGGGGTTGATCTGAATCGGGTCAATCTTTATGGGGTTCGGATGGAGCGGGCTGACCTCAGTGATGCTCAACTTGTTGGAGCGAATTTAACCACAGCTGTGTTAACAGAAGCAAAGTTAATGAGGGCCAATCTACAGCAAGCGATCCTGATCGAAGCGAAGTTAGCACGGGCCGATCTGAGTCGAGCCGATCTGAGTCGAGCCGATCTCCTCCAGGCCAGTTTAGTCGATGCTTTCCTGTCCCGAACCAATCTGGAACATGCCAATTTAGCCGAAGCGCTCCTGACGCGAGTGGATCTAAGCAGTGCCAATCTAGTCGGGACGAACTTGCAGGGAGCAACCATGCCCGATGGCCGGATCTGGGGAAGGTGACATCCTCCCGATGTTGACTCTACCCGTACAGCGGGGGCTTTCCAACCTCACGATGGTGGATTCCTGGTTACTCTCTTTCGATCTTTCGGCACTTGTCTAGGTGCTGCCACCCCCGCTAGATCGCCTGCACAGGCTGTTTCCGTTCCCCAAAGTCCCTGGTGACTACGTTCCGGCAAAAATGGATCTTCAACAGCTCACAGCCACTGTCCAGAATCCGGAAACCTAAAGACAGATGAATAGGTTCAGCGAGATCCCTGGCTAGATCCTATGAACATATGATAAAGGTGAGATGAGCTTTCGCCTGAACCCATGATCGGATCCCCCACCCCCCATCCCCCATCCTCGACTCCCCCAACCCGCAACCTGCCTGGTAGTGCTCTGGGCCGATCTAGCTTGAATCAACGGATCCAGCAGTTTTACGATGCCTCCTCAGATCTGTGGGAACAGGTCTGGGGTGAGCACATGCATCATGGCTACTACGAACTGGGAGCCCCTAAAAAAGATCGACGCCAAGCCCAGATTGACATGATCGATCGTCTCCTCCACTGGTGCGAAGTCCAGCATCCCACGCAGATCCTAGATGTTGGCTGTGGGATCGGCGGCAGTTCACTCGAATTAGCCCGTCGGTTTGAGGC
>CAZONZ010000156.1:2132-8727 GCA_964581005.1 uncultured bacterium | reverse complement strand
CCCCTCCAGCCCCTCCCGGCACCCCCACCCCGCCGCCCCCCCACCCCTCTCCCTCCCCCAAGCCCCCAGCGAGCGGGATTATGATCACCGGATGGGCCTCGCCAACTCCGACTCCTCCGATCATTCCTACTCCCCCTCCTCCCCTGCCCTCTCCTCCAATTCCTCGGCAACGGCAGCTTGAGTCCTCAACACATCCCTGTCATGCTGGGACAACTTTCTCCCGCCAGCCCTCCGAAGCCATGCTGATCCATACAGCGATCTACGAGGCCGCCTTAACCGCATTTTTATATCGCTTGGATACTCAGGGCATGGATCTAGCCAAGCAAGGGGTGGTGGTGCTCACGCCAGACGGACGATCATTGGCAACCCATCACCCGGATCAGAGTTTTCCTGCTCCCGGCATGACCGAGTTAGCGAGTGCGAGCTTCTCCCAGACCTTCTTCCGACCGTTTGAGCGTGTTCAGGGTGAGGATATTCCGAAACTGGCTGTTCCCCGGATCCCGATGTCTGGATCGGATCCCCTGGTCAGTGCTCAGGTGTTAGGCGATCAATTGATCACGATCTTACCCACCGCGTTGGCGAAGACGCTGCTCCTGGAAGCAGGAGTTGGCGATCATGAATTCAATGCGCGGGCATTACCGTTAGGAACCGTAGCGAAACGAGGAATCAGTCGGGATAGGATCGCCCTGGCCGGTCAGTTGCCTCACGGCGAGATTGTGGTTCTGCTCAATGGCATCAAGCCGATGTCTGATCCGGAAGTCCTCCAGCCCTTCCACGATCAATTTCTGCGCGATCTCAGCTTGATCCTTGACTAAGCCCAAATCCTTGGCTGGCTCCCATGATCTGGGTGGCGGATTGAGCCCCACTCCAGGCAACCGATGTTAACTGGACGATCACAGCAATGGTACCGGGTTGATCCCCTGACCTGCTGATGTGGTTTGATTGACCGACTCATCCTCATTGACTTAAAGGAATCCTTATGTCCACTACCCTTCTCGATCACCTTCGCACCATGACTGTTGTGGTGGCAGATACAGGGGATATTCAAGCCATTGAAACCTTCAAGCCCCAGGATGCCACAACTAACCCTTCCTTGATCACTGCTGCTGCTCAGATGGAGCAATACCAGGAGATCGTGGATGAAACGCTCAAACAAGCTCAACAGACCTTAGGATCCAGTGCAGATCGCAAGCAGGTTGTGGCTCATGCCATTGATCAATTAGCGGTGGCCTTTGGCTTACGGATCTTGCATATTGTGCCGGGACGAGTTTCGACCGAAGTGGATGCCCGCCTCTCCTACGATACCGAAGCCACGATTGCCAAGGGCCGTTATCTGATCCAGCAATACGAAGCCGCCGGAGCCTCCCGTGAACGGGTCTTGATCAAAATTGCCTCCACCTGGGAAGGAATCCAAGCAGCTCAGGTACTAGAGCAGGAAGGGATCCATTGCAATATGACCTTGCTGTTTGGCATTCACCAAGCTGTGGCTTGTGCGGAGGCTGGCGTGACCTTAATCTCACCCTTTGTTGGGCGGATCCTGGACTGGTATAAGAAAGAGACAGGGCGGGAGTCGTATCCGCCAGCTGAAGATCCAGGCGTGCAGTCCGTTACCCGGATCTATAACTACTTCCGTAAATTTGGCTACTCAACCGAAATTATGGGTGCAAGCTTCCGTAATATTGACGAAATCATAGAACTCGCAGGCTGTGATCTGCTGACGATCTCGCCCAAGCTGCTGACTCAGTTGCAGCAGACGGAAGGGAATCTGGTGCGCAAGCTGGATCCAGAGCAATCCAAGTCGATGGAGATCGAGCGACTCACCCTTGATCAAGCAACCTTTGAGCGTATGCACACTGAGGATCGGATGGCCCGCGAGAAGCTGCAAGAAGGGATCCAGGGATTCTCGAAAGCCCTAGAAGCTCTAGAGAACCTGTTGCTGGCGCGATTGGCGAAACTGGATGGGGATACCACCTTGATCCATGCGACTCAAGAAGTCTTTCAGGTTTATGACCTCGATGGCGACGGATTTATTACCCGTGAAGAGTGGGCAGGCATGGATGCTGTGTTTGATGCGATCGACCACAATCATGACGGCAAGATCACGCCTGCAGAGATGGCCGCAGCCTTGGGAGCCGCTGTTCAGTTAGCCTCTTAACCCATTTGCCTATCCCAATCGGATCAAGGTTGAGCAAATTCATTGAAAAAGACTAAGATCCGCCCTTATTGATATGAATTTTGTGTCGATCCTAGGTCAATCGTGAGTGGTTGATGTAGGATCAACAAGACTCTGCTCGATCCAGGTTGCTAAACGCCGCCTCGTTCTGCAAGTCTTATATCCATATCCGTCTCGATGGCTTTCTCTACGGAAGATAAGATCACCTTTCTAGCTAAACCGGGCTAGCTGAGATGGTCTCGATGACCTTTGATCGGACATGATCACCCCTATTACCCTCTTCACCTAGTGATTGTATGAGGATCAGACCATTCACGATCAGCGCCAGTCTTTGCCACGATCCATCTTTGCCTGCACAACTGCCATGAAATTCTCTCTCCAGTCTAAGTTGATCAGTTTTCGGATCAAAGTATTGACAGGGTTTACCCTGCTATTTTTAGTTATCTCAGCTGGATCATTTACGTGGTTTCGGTTCTATATCACCCAAAGAACAACTGGACGGATCCGAGCAGAGCTTTCTGAAACTGCCACAGGAGCTGCTGCTTGGATCAATGGAGATGAATGGCTTGATCTATACCACCATCACCGTCATCGAAGTCTATCCGCTTCAACTAGCGATATCCACCCAGTCGATCGCAATCCCATCGAAACGGATCCACGTTATCAACAGCAATTAGAGTGGTTTGCGACCATCCAGCAATTAGAGCCTCGGGCGCACCCTTATATTGTGATTGTATCGCTTTCAGAGCAAGCCAGAGATATCAATCAACCCTTTCAGATCAGCCGTACACGTTCCGGCATGGCACAGGAGCAGTGGGGCGAAATTGTCTACATCGCTAGCCAGACATCAACCGATCTAAGTTCCCATGATCTAAGTTCCCATGATCTCAGTTCCCATGATCTCAGTTCCCATGATCCTCGCCAAAGCTTAGTTCCCCCTACGCCAGCAGCAGCAGTGATGGCTTGGCGTTATCAACGAGTGGTGATTGAGCCCTATCCCCTTACGGATGGGAACAGTCAATGGTTCCGGGCCTATGTTCCCCTCTCTCAATCCCAGGATCATGAGATCGCCGTGTTGGGGATCGACTTTGCCGCCAACGATCTAACCCAAATCCAGCGGGCGTTCTTCTATCAAATTCCGTTGCTTATGGGTAGTACCTACGGGATCGTTTTCCTCCTAGTCTATGGTATAGCCGGGATCCTCACGCGGCGAATGGCAGCCTTTACCCAAACGATTACTCAAATGATGAATGGCCAACCCACAGAGTCCTTGTCTACGTTTGATCACTCTCCTTGTGCAGATGAAGTTCAGGTTTTAGCTGCTGCATTCGATCTCATGGCAACTCAGCTGCAAGAGGCTAAAGCAAACTATCGCTGGTTAGTTGAGAATATGAACGATACTCTATTCAATCTCAATGCTGAGGGCCAGCTCGTCTATATTAGCCCTTCGGTGGAGCGGATGTTGGGGTACCAACCCGGAGAGATCATGGGGCGGCATTACTTTCAGTTGGTTCATCCCGATGATCATGCTCTTCTCCGGCAGCAACTGCGAGGGCTTCGGGCCACCAAACCGTTAGTGCATGAGCTGCGGATCGTTGATCGATCAGGTCATAGTGTCGATGTCCGAATCTCTAGTCGTCCATTGGTTGAGAATCGGCAGATTGTTGGAGCGATTGGGATCGTGACCAATATCTCAGCCGAAAAGCAATTGGCGCAAAGCCTACAAGCTGCTCTCCAGCAGAATCATATTTTCTTTAAAGAAGTTCATCATCGTGTCAAAAATAATCTTCAGATCGTTTCCAGCTTACTACGGCTCCAGGCAGATAGTCTTGAGGATCCATGTAGCCAAACTCTTCTACGAGAAAGTCAGCAACGAGTTCAGTCAATCGCATTGGTGCATGAGCATCTTTATCGATCCGATGTATTGGGACAAGTTAACCTTGGCAGGTATTTGCATGCCCTGATTACGAATATCTTGGTTTCTTTTGGAGTCGATTCCCATCGGATTCAATCCCAGATCGAATTAGACGAGATTTGTTTGCGAGCTGATAAAGCTGTTTTATGTGGCCTGATCTTGAATGAATTGGTTATGAATTCGCTTAAATATGCCTTTCCGGATCAGTGTTTGGGCAAGCTTTGGGTTCGGTGCTTTCAGCAAGCGGAAGAGGTGCAGTTGATTGTTGGTGATGATGGGGTAGGGATGGCGGATCGACCAGAGGTTTCCAGCTCAGATGGATTAGGTTTATCGTTAGTTCATGATCTGGTTGAGCAGTTAGAAGGAATGATGAAGATTTCGAGAGAGCAGGGAACCACGTTCGAGATCCATTTTTCTTGTTAAGTCGTGAGCTAAAATGCTTAATCTAGTGCTAACTATACTGTAACCATTGGCCTGCACGATCAGGACTATCCAGAGGCTAAAGTAGTTCTGAGTAAAGCCCAACGAAACGGCTAATTGTCTGGAAGAGAGTCGGTCTCTCGTTGTGAGTTGGTGGAGAATTGGCGTGAAATTACGCAGAAAGATCCAGATTGGGATCGGATTGCTCTGTTTTGGGTTGGGTTCTTTGACCTATCTGGTGCTGCAGATCGTTCTGGCACAGCATTTCCGCCACTTGGAACTGGAAACTACTCGCCGCCGGGTTCAACAGGCTCGTCAGGCGATCCAGAACCAAATTGATCAGGTGGATCAGATTGCTCAGGCTTGGGCTGTTCAAGACGAAACTCGGCAGTTTGTGGCGGGGAACGAGCCTGATTTTGCCGAAGTTCACCTCAGCGACTCAAGGCTGGCCGCACAGCAGCTGGATTGGATCGTGATCAGTAATGATCAGGGAGAATTTCTCTATGCAACTGGGTTTGATCTGGAAACTCAGCAGAGAACACCTTTGTCAGGAGGATGGCAAAAACAACTGACGCTGGCAGAGGTTATGGAGCATGTTCAGCCCGACAGTGTCCGTGAAGGGGTTTTACTGCTGCCTGAAAGGTTGATTCTGTTGAGCTCGCGGCCTGTTCTGGGTCCAGATCGCTCCGTCAGAGGAACCGTCGCTCTGGGGCGGATTCTAGATCAGGATTTGTTGGATCGGATCAAAGCTCAACTGCTGACTCAGTATCAACATCAAGGTCAAGCTGATCAAGCCAAGTTAGCGGAGTTCGTTGATTTGCGTTTGGAGCGACTCGATCGCAGTTTTGTATCCGATGAGGTTGAGGTCGCTCAACAGCTTCTTCAAGGATCGACGGAGATCGGGATTAGCCAGGTTGATGATCAAACCATGATGGGAGTAACCCGTCTGGTCGATCTCGCTGGACGACCGAATTTACTGCTTCAGATCCAATGGCCCCGCTTGATCCCCAGCCAATACCAGCAGTTGAGAAATAGACTGATGCCCCCACTATTTCTGGGGATCCTGCTAGCTAGTGGCATAGCCTTGATCCTGATTGAACGATTGGTCATGACTCGAATAGATCGATTGCATCACACACTTCATCAAAACCGCTTGGAAGGACGTTCGAGGATCTCATTACCCCAAGCAGGGCAGGATGAACTTGCGGATTTGGCCGTAATGTTTAATGAAGTGATACAGAGACTCACTGAGGTTCAGCAGCGTCAGCGGGAAAGTGAGCAACGTTATCGTAGTGTGATCAAACAATCCCAAGCATCGATCTTTCTGGTTGATGCACAATCTCAACAGATCATTGAGGCCAACCCAGCCTTTGAAACCTTATTAGGTTATCCTGCTCTCACCTTATACACCTTGCCTCTGAACCAGATCACGACCCAGGATCTTGATCATTTCGACGCTTACTTTCAAGCTCTCTGCCAAGGTGGAGACCATCCCATCCACGAACAGAGTTATCGCCACTCTGATGGATCGGTGGTGGATGTTGAAGTCAGTGTCAGTCGGATGCTCTACAATCATCGCCAGGTGTTGTGTTTTGTAGCCCATGATATTCGGGATCGCAAGCGAGTCGAAGCTGAACTGCGGCACCATGCCCTGCATGACATCTTGACAGGTTTACCCAACCGATCGCTATTTCTGGATCGAGTGGAACATGCCTTGAGCCGACTGGATCTAGATTGCTATCTTGCAGTTTTGTTTGTGGATCTTGATAGTTTCAAAGTGATCAACGATAGCCTGGGTCACCATGTCGGAGATGAGCTATTACTGGTGGTCGCGCAACGGTTGCTAGCCTGTGTGCGGCAGGGAGATACTGTGACTCGATTTGGTGGGGATGAGTTTGTCTTGTTGTTAGAAGATCTCAGTGATCCTAATGAAGCCACCCGCATTGCCAGCCGTATTCTCCACCA
This sequence comes from uncultured bacterium, assembly GCA_964581005.1. Classification (GTDB taxonomy): domain Bacteria; phylum Cyanobacteriota; class Cyanobacteriia; order Thermostichales; family Thermostichaceae; genus CAZONZ01. The sequence goes on along the minus strand of CAZONZ010000156.1, from coordinate 2,254 downwards.
ACTGAAGAGGCCGATCCATCTGAGCCATCAAATGACTCATACAACTGCCAGTATCGGAGTTGCAGTCACTAGCGGCAAGGATCAACGAGATCAGAGTGGCTTGGATCCGCATTCGTCCCCCA
>CAZONZ010000156.1:0-2032 GCA_964581005.1 uncultured bacterium | reverse complement strand
TGGAGGGATCACGTTACGGGATCGAGCAACGGGATTGCTACGGGACGCAGATACGGCGATGTATCGAGCGAAGTCTCAAGGAAAAGGGTGTTATGCCCTATTCGATCGAAAAATGCATCAACAAGCCATGCAACGATTGCAACTGGAAGCAGATTTACGACGAGCGATCGAGCAACAGGAATTACAACTATTTTATCAACCGATTGTGTTGTTAAGTACAGGTCAGATCACTGGGTTTGAAGCCTTGATCCGTTGGTATCATCCCACATATAAATGGCTCTCTCCGGGTCGTTTTCTTCCCATTGCTGAAGAAACTGGATTGATCATTCCTCTTGATCGATGGGTATTACAAGAAGCCCAGCACCAGCTCCAGGCATGGAAAGCTGAGATCATTCCTAATCTTCCCCTCACGATCAGTGTGAACCTCTCTGGCAAACAGTTTTCAGAACAAGATTTTCTCGATCAGATTATTCAGATCCTTTCCGCCGGAGCCCAAGCGCCTAACTGGCTCAAATTTGAAATCACGGAGAGTTTGATCACTCAAGATGAAACGGTGGTCAGTAATATTCTTTGGCAACTACGGGATCTAGGGATTTGCCTAAGCATTGATGATTTTGGGACTGGGTATTCTTCCCTCAGCCGTCTGCAACAGTTCCCGATCGATACACTCAAAATTGATCGTTCGTTCATCAGTAGCTTAAGGACTAAAGGCCAGCATCGATCGATGGTACAAAGTATTGTTGCTCTGGCCCATAGTCTTGATATGGATGTTGTGGCCGAAGGAATCGAGACAACAGAACAACTACAACAATTACAAGACTTAGAGTGTAAATATGGGCAGGGCTATCTATTCTCGCGTCCTGTCGATAGTCGCGCTGCAGGATCACTATTGATCGCACAATACCAATCACCACAAACGATCCCATAAGCCAATGTATACTTGATCTAAATAATTTATCAGTAGATAGAGTTGTTTGGAAATGCTGAAACACCCAACAGGAGAAAAATAATGCAGCATTGTAGTATCATTCAGATTAGGCCAAAACAAAGCCCTAGAACAATCTGTGGTCTATCTGCCCTCTGATAGCACTATTGCTGAAGTAAGGCTGAGGAATTATCTCTTGACCCCACTCCCAAAGGATGGCACCTCAAAGTTCCTCTCGAAAGCAGGCTATCAAAACCATTTGGATCCAGAGCGGCCAAGAGACCCGACTTGTTACCCTAGTACCCAATCAATGATCCTGAAACAGGACATCAAGCTATGACATTCTCCCTCTACACACAAGTAGCACTGAACGTTAGCCCTCTAGAACCTAATCTACCAGAGGGGCAGTGAAGCGACATGGATACCCAACCTTCCGAGTCGTGATCTTCAGACTCCTTCGTAGTTCTAGAGAGGACATTGAATCTTCCTAAAGTTGGCTAGGCACTCATATCATCTAGCACTCGATCAGCACTGACAGTTGACTGAAGCGAGCTATCTAAATGCTGATACATCTTCATGAAGAAATTAAGCGTTGCATCTTGGATCACCCCCTGTCGAACCAGTGCGTTACCAAAGAAGATCCGACTGCGTTTTTGGGTTTGGAGCGCTGTTTGGATCTGAGTTTCGGTCACGAGTCCGGCTGCTTTCAAATACTCACCTAAGGGTGGACTGCTAACAGGGAGAGGTAGGGTAATCCGGTCAATCTGGCGCATAAATTCCAGTGTTTATAAGGGGAGGTGCTGCTGCTGGACAAGGATCTCTCCTAAGAGCAGGGGACTTTGCTGCTTTGCTGCACGAGCAGACTGTACCTGATCAGGAGTTACCAGTCCTGCTTCAATCAAGAGATCACTCAAGATCTCATCTTCCCGTTGCTCAGAGGGAGTTGGCATCCGCACCTCATGGAAACTGACGTAGAGGCTTGACTACTCCCCGGTCTGAAGACACGGGGATTCCCTATCTTTCAAGGTTTCAGCACTTCTGGTAGGCTGGAAACAGGAAGGTTCCAGATTCTCAGACGCTTAGGGCTAGTCAATTGCCCTCTATCCG
>CAZONZ010000155.1:0-8749 GCA_964581005.1 uncultured bacterium | reverse complement strand
AAAAAGCTGCCCTAAAAGGGCGGGGCTTGTATCCCATTAGTTTTGGTCAAGGGATCACTCAACGCCCAAATTCCCCGCTTTGACCCACCCCTCCTGACCATTCTCCCGGCGGATCCGTTGCCAATTCCCATCCGGACTCACTTCCAATACATTGATCACTTCATTGACCGGAATCCCCCCCACATAGGCCCCATCTGCACTGGGTGAACCCCGTAGGGCCAGACCGATCGGGACGAGGACACGACCTCGACTTCCAGAGGAAGCACTGATCGGGGCAGAGGCCGCTGCAGGTTCAGGGTCGGGGGCAGCCGCTTGCACAGGAGCTGCAGGTTCAGGGGCAGCTGGAGCTTGGGGGGGAGGGGCAACAGCGACGTCGGTAGGACCAAGATTTCCTGCTTTCACCCATCCTTCTTGGCCATTCAGATCGCGGCGAACCCGTTGCCAATTTCCATCCGGGCTCACCTCCAACACCGTGACACTTTCTCCCATCACGATCCCCCCCAAATAGGCTCCGTCCAAATGAGGCTGACTGCGGATCGCCAAACCGATCGGCTCGATCACTCTGCCACGACTCCCAGGATTTCCCAGGTCCACATTGGGGTCTGGGGTGGCCCCATCGCTGGGAAGGGCCGGGAGCTCGATCTGATCGGGGGAAGCCTGTGAATTCTGAGCCGTGGCAACGGGTGGGATCACGGGGGCAGGAGGTTCAGCCTCAGCAAACGTAGGCGCAGGCGGAGGTTCGAGCATGGGGGAGATGAAGCGCCAGGACTGCCACCCTAATGCCGCCAACGCACTGAGAATCACACTACTGACCAGCAACGATCCAAATGGGAACCCGGACGGCGATACCTCTAGACTGGATCGCCGGGATCGGAAGCGGGGGCGAACGGGATAGGGAAAACGCTCTGTTTCGTGATCAGCCATAGGATCAAACGGAGGCTCAGACTTTTCGATCGCCTCATAGCCATTCCAAGAGGACGAATGGGAGGAAGTATACCACTCACTAGAGTGATAGGGCTGCCACTGGGATGGGCTGGATGGCGGGGGAGGATCCACATGCATGGCTCACGCACCTCAGCTGCGGGTAAGGGACACAGGATGGGATACAAGGGATACAGGGTCGAGATCAACTCAGGGGGACCATTCAACCGTATGAGACTATTCAAGCGGATGGATTCGCCAATGAGATACCCTGATCCTAAAGAGTGCTGGTTTGAGCTCTGGTCTGTATCATCTTGATCACCATACACCTGGATCAAGGGTTCCCAATCTGTTGGATCGATCTTTGCACCAGACTTAGGATCGGCACCTCGATCAGCGTCATCCCTGTCGTCCCGCTAGAATTGCTTGACAACGCAGATAAGGCCCTCCTGCATCCACTTTGGCGGGTTGACCTTTGCCGCAGTGTCCGGATCCAAGATCCCACTCAAAATCGCGGGAGATGGCATCCACGCTCTTCAGAACCTCAAAGGCATTGCCTGTTAGAGTAGCACCTCGGACCAGTTCTCCCAGTTTGCCATCTCGGATCCGATAGGCTCGCTCCACACCAAACATAAATTCAGCGGTTGAATCCGCTTGTCCGTTCCGAGCCCCTTCTAGGAAAAACCCATTCGGGGTACTGGCAATGATCGCGTCTAGATCCCTGTCTCCAGGGGCAATGTAGGTATTGCGCATCCGGATCAGGGGTTGATCGGCGTATTCCCAAGCACGGGCGTTTCCAGTCGGTTCAACACCAAAGTGGGCAGCGGTTTCGCGGTTGTGGAGATAGTTGCGTAAGATCCCGTTGGCAATGATCTGTGTCCGTTGGGTGGGAACCCCTTCATCGTCCACTGGGATCGTGCCGCCTGCTCCAGATTGGAACTCCGACGCCCCAGAGTCATAGAGGTTCACAAGCTCGCTAGCCACCTGCTGGCCCAGTTTGCCTGCAGCCACCGATCCAGACAGGACAAAATCCGCTTCAACCGTGTGACCGATCGCTTCATGCACCAGCAATCCAACAATTGAGGGAGACAAGATCACCGTGGTGCGCCCCCCTTCTGGATAGCCTGCCTTGAGCAGATCAACGGCTGTTGCTGCCGCCTTTTCGGCTAACCGATAGGGATCATTACGAAACAAACAATCCCAACCTCCGGTGACTCCCACCGATTCAGTGCCGTTGCTGAGTTCACCCTTCGCTTCTGCGATTGCCTGGATCTTCAGTTCAGGCCGAACCAGTCGAAAGGAGGTGTTGGCTCCATCCGTGGTGACAATGGCTTTTTCCTCGTAGATCTCGTTGTAGGTGCAGCTAGCGGAATGGATCTGAGTGGAGTTCGAGCGAGTTGAGGCTTCCAGTTGCAGAGCGAGATCGATCTTTTCAGCAAGAGGGCGATTCATAACCTCATCGACTCCGGCACTGCTGTAGTCTCCCTGGGCGAGGGCGACAGGAGGCAACGTACCGAGTTTTTGGTGGCGGTGATCGGCGCTAGCTAGGGCCATCAAGCGAGCGGCTGCAATGCCTTGCTGGATCGCCGTTGGACTCAGATCTCCGGTCGAGGCAAATCCCCAGGTTCCGGCTTCCAATACTCGGATTCCAACTCCACTGCGGCGGCGGATCGTGGAGCGTTCGATCTTGCCTTTTTCGACGGTGATGCTGCGGAAGACTTTGCTGTGATAGCGCAATTCCACAAAACCGTCATAGGGTTGAAGGATATCGTGCAGCTCTGCTCGCATAGGGTGAATGATCATGGTTAGAGTATTCTCAGGGTAACTGAACGTTTGCGCAAACGACAGCACAGGGCTATTTCTACCAGGAGTGATCGAGCTATGTCCTCCCGCCTTCTATCTGGATCCAATCGGGGTAACTTGCGCCGAGGGCTGAACTTGGCGATGGGGCTGCTTTTGGTGATCGGGGGTCTAACGGTGTTGCCACGCAATCGGATGGCCGGAATGCTGAGTTTGACTGGGGCGGGAGTGATCGGTTTCAACAGTCGGCCCAAGCGCTGGCATTTGGCTCTGGGTCAGTTCAACTATTCCGAGCAGCGGTATCAAGAAGCGTTGGCTGAATTTGATCGAGTCCTTCAGTTAAATCCCCTCTCAGCAGAAGCCTATCAATGGCGAGGTCTAACGTATTTACAACTCAAAGATCCCGATCACGCTCTGGCAGATTTCGATCAGGCACTGCAATTGCAACCAGAATTGGCTATGGCGCATCAGGGACGGGGAGCTATTTTTTGGTGTCGGAATGAGTTGGATCTGGCTCTCCAAGATTTTGATTGGCTAGTGAAGTCGTGTTCAACAGCAACTCACGTGCGGCAACGGGGCTTGATCCACCAACGTTCAGGAGATTACTGGGCTGCGATCGAAGACTTTAGTCAATCGTTAAGTATGAATCCGACCCAGCTAGATCTGTATTTTCAGCGTGGAGCACTCCGTAGTTACTTGGGAGACTTTGATGGGGCCATTGCTGATTTCAGTATGCTGATCAAACAGAAGCCCCAGGCTGAGGAGCATTACAATCGAGGCGTTTTATTCTATCATGCCGAGCGCTATGCTGAAGCAATCGAGGATCTAACCCGTACTTTAGAAGTAGATCCAAGCAACTTCACGGCATACTATTGTCGCGGCAATGCGTTCTATGATCTGGGTGAAATTCAGCTAGCACTGGCCGACTATGAGCAAGGGTTACATTTAGAAGTTGAGAGTCACGATCCTGATCCGAATACGCGGGATGAACATGGTTTATATGGTTGTGGCTTAGCCCGATTAAGATTAGGTGATCTTGAGGCAGCCCAAGCTGATTTGATCAAGGCTAAGGTCGTATCAGAAGTCCATCAGAACATGCCTTTGATCAGTCAGATTGATCAGATCCTAAAAACGTTACCTGGCTAGTGGATTAGTTTGATCACAAGCTTGATATCAATATAATACTGCTACTGTAAAGATTCAGTTTGATCTGGCGTTATTGATTTAGCAGCTCTGACCCAGGATTTCATCAAGACAGCTAAGAGTCTTAGGGTCTTCATCCTGAGTGAAGCTACCGATCCTGAGAACTGATCAGAGATCCAAGCCGCTTTAGAATAGACAGAACCTGATAAAGATCATTTCCTCTATTTTGCAATGAGAATAAATTTGAAAAAGCATAGAGAGAAGTTTCAGACTTGATCAGTTTTGCAAATAAAAACTCACCTCCATTCGTGATGAGGCCAAATTGGGGCTGATCCTGGTCAGAACGAGCTACCATGTACTGCAGCAGTTGAGTCATTCCTTCATACAAGGAGAACCTATAGTGTTTAGCTTCAATGATCACAATCCAGATTTTCCGACACACGACTAAAATATCGATTCGACCCCGGATCACCCCTCCTTGATCCTCAGCCTCGATCACGATAGGTTCTTCCACTTCAACCCGAAATGGTGGCTGATAAAATCCTGCTAGATCAAGCAATGGAGCTAGGACAATGAGTTTCACCAAGCCTTCAGCTAAGAGCCCACCCCGTAACTGCGCTAAAAAATTCCCCTTGATCCGATCCAAAGCTCTCTGCTCATGGTCAGTTAACTCAACCGAACTAACTTCCCACTCCGAAAAAAAGTGAGGATCCTCAGTCATCTGTAAACTGAAGCGATCCTCTAGATCTTCGATCGTAAGTTCCTGGGTTTGGACCATTGTTGAGATCTCTTGTTCTCTCAATCAAAACCGTCAGGTTGAGCTAAGGCATTCACGGTTACTATTGGATGACCGATGCAGAATCCCAAAAGTCAGATGAGTTAGTCCAGGGAGAGAGATCTCTGAGTAGCCTTCAGTACCAACCTTGATCTCCAATTGCCTGAGTGATCAACCCATCAAAACCACTGCTGGGCATAGATCCGCTGGACAATGTAAAACACCAGCAGAGGCGGATCAATTTTGCGCTCATCGATCATGAATGACTCAACCGTGCTAGCAGGGCTATTGTCACTACTGCAGGCAAAAAACTTCGGTCCTTTCAGATCGTCGCCAGTCAACAAAACGTTGAAGACTTTGCGGCCATTGTCGAACGATCCAATCAACGTCTTGCCTTCCCACTTCAGCTGCAGATCGTTGACATTGCGATCCTGGAATGCCTTGATCGTCGCTGGGATCACGTCCTCATGGATCACCTGATCAAGACTCTTTTTGGGTTCAGCTGCCTTGCCTTTCTTAGCTGCTTTGGTTTCGGTTGAAGATGAAGCATCGGTTGACATGATCGTGTCTCAAACGAAGGTGGATATACACAAGAACATGAAGAGGATCAACTTAGATCGGGATCCATTCACCAAGATCCAAACATCCCGATTAGCCTTCAGCCAGTGACTTAGGGGATACACCTGGAATGTAGCGATCCGGCACTTGATCCGCAGGGATTTGGGGGAAGCCCATGCTGTAGTTGAGCACCGGGCTGTTGAGGTTGTAGGCGATCTTGCCATCCCGCAACAGGGAACGAATGAAATGCTCCAGATCCGATCCAATCCGGCGCAGATTGTAGTCGGTTAGATCCCGGCCCTTGTAGGTTGCAACCAGTTCCTCAAACTTTTGATAGGTTTCTTGGAGGGCAGTCTCATTCCAGTTCAGTTCGTTATCCGGATCAACATCCAGCGTGAGTTGATCAGCATTGGGGATCAGTTCGCCCTCTGAGGTTACCTCAGCCGCGAAAATGTGGACATGACGAGTGATCGATTTCAACATCAGGAACTCCTTAGCCAGTGATCCACTCAGGGTGGCAGGGTTTTCATACTGTTACAGAATTATTGATCATCCTACCTCAGGAGTGCTCTTGCCTGTGGATCCCAATCCGATCGCTTACCTATGACTCCGATAAAACAGGATCGATAGCTGGAAGTCGCGTGGTAGCTGCTACACAAAGCCCACTCACCAGAAACGCTCCTGCTCCGATCGCGGCCCCAACGGATGGTGAAAGGGGATTTGATCCAAAGAAGGAGCCAAATAGACTGGCAGCTACGGCACCGCCACTGAAAAAGATCCCAGTCCCCAAGCCTGCTTTCGCGGGAGGCACCATCGAGAGGGCAAACGGGATCGTCCCATTCGAGACCATACTAAAGGATCCACCGATCAGGGCAGCCATGACAGCAATCATGATCCCATTCTGAGTCAGTGTTATCAATCCTAGAAAGATGGCCATGGCACCCAAGCCGATGATCATCGCCAGCCGGTTCCCTAAACGGGTGGCCACCGTGCCTGCTGGGATCGCGGTGAGGGCCAAAGCTACAAAGATCACACCCTGGATCAGAGAGCCCTTGACACCCGGAAGTTCAGCCACGATCTGAGGTACGGTTTGCATCAACAGCCGGAAGCCTAACCCAATTCCTACTCCCGTTCCAAACACCAAAGCCAGATGAGGGATCGAAATGGAGAGGCCAGCCGAGGGAGTTTCCTCTGGAGTCTCAGAAGCTGGATCCGGTTGAACCGATTGATCCGGTCGAGTGTAGCGTAAGGCTGTGGCAGCGACTAGCAGCGTGATCGAACCCGCCCCAAAGGTGACTACTGGACCAAGATCCAAAATAAACTGGTTGGCCAGAGGTCCCATTGCTCCCGCGACTCCACCGACCAAGGTCAGAATACTGGCGGCTTGTGGCAGTTTTGTCCCGAAGGCGTAGCGCCCTAATAGCGACATCGCTGGACTCCGAAACACGGTCATTGCCAAGGCCCAAGCCACCAATACGATCGGTAATAGCCACTGAATCACGCCAGAAGGATCAACCAAGATCGCCAGCAACGGGATCAAGATAAAGAAAGCCGAAGATAAGACCGTGCCGATCGCAATGTAAGGAAAACGAGTACCGAGCCAGCGCTGGGTTTGATCTGAAAAATTTCCCATCAAGGGTTCCATCAGAGCACCCAAGATGTTTTCCAGGATCACGATCCCAGTCGCTAGACTGGCAGCAAATCCAAAGTCAGTTAACAGCTGAGGCAAGTAGAGATTGTAGATCACCCAGGTCAGCGCGATCGCTCCCTGGACCGCCGCCAGTCCCCAGACCTGGAGCCACAAGATCGAGTGGTTTGATGGAGCAGAGCTTCGACTGTTCATCGTTCAGATCACCGTCGTTTCTGGATAACTGAGCTTTTAAGACATCTGCTGCAACAGGCAAAGCCCTCTCAACCTACTTGGAACTGACTTCAAGCGGCACCGCCTCTGACTCAGACGCAAGCACAGGTTCCGAATCCCCAGATTCCGGATCCAAACCAGCTTCTTCCTGCTGTAAATCAACCAAACTCAGCCCTTCCTCAAATCGAGGATCAGCCCGATCCTGAACCCGTTGCATTAAAGCTGCCGCCAGCAACATGGAGGCTCCCCCGACCATAACGGCCACCACTCGATCCTCCTGGAACACATGCACCATAACCCAGCCCAAGCCCAGTGAGGCCATGACTTCGGGTAGCACGATGAAAAAATTAAAGATCCCGATGTACAATCCTCGCCGCGTTTTCGGCAATGTTCCCATCAAAATCGCATAAGGAATCGCTAACATGCTGGCCCAGGCGATCCCTAACCCCACCATTAGCGTTAACAACCAATAGGGATCATGGATCAACCCCAAACCGAGTAAACTGAGTCCACCACAGGTTAAACACAGGGTATGGGTGAGCTTGCGCCCCAGACGATTGGCTAGACGGGGCAAAAATAGCGCGAAAACAAAACAAACCGCATTGTAGGAAGCAATGCAAACTCCAGCCCACTCGATCCCCTGGTTGTAGAGCAGCGAGCCTTGATCAGGGGCTTTGAAAATATTCCAGGCCACAGCTGGAGCAAAGTAGAGGAACACACAAAACATCCCCAACCAGGTGAAGCATTGGACCCAGGCCAACTGCCGCATCGTTTCCGGCATCTCTCTCAAGCCCTGGATCACTTCCTGGATGAACCCCATAGCTCCAGAGGCATCCGATCCAGAAGTGTGGTTCTCCAGATCCTCTGGTGGTGTTTCGGAAGTGGTCAGTACCGTCCAGAGCACAGTGCCCATAAAGACAGCAGCTCCACAATAAAACGCAAGTTTAACGGTGAAGGGAATCGCTTGATCGCTTGGGCTCGTGACATGAAACACATTTCTGAGCAACCAGGGAAAGGCCGATGCGGTGACGGCTCCCAGCCCAATGAACAAGCTTTGCACCGCGAACCCCTGAGTTTGTTGCTCATCCGGCAAAAGATCTCCCACAAAGGCCCGGAGGGGTTCCATACTAATATTGATCGAAGCATCCAAGATCCAGAGCAAGCCTGCAGCCATCCACAACGCTGAAACATTGGGCATCAAGACGAGGGCCAATGAGCTCAAGATCGCACCGATCAAAAAATAGGGCCGCCGCCGCCCCAATGGTCCCCAGGTTCGATCACTGAGATGGCCAATGATCGGCTGCACGATCAGACCTGTGAAGGGAGCGGCCAGCCAAAGGAGCGGGAGCTGGTGGGCATTGGCACCCAGGTGCTCAAAAATCGCGCTGACATTAGCGGTCTGGAGACTCCAACCAAACTGGATCCCCAGAAAGCCAAAGCTCATGTTCCAGAGTTGCCAAAATGTTAGGGAAGATTGCTGCTTCATGAATTTCTAGTCAGTTCCAAAAGTCAAATGCAAGCGGCTCAAAGCCCTGATCGGTAAACGATCAGTTCCTCAAAACTTAGGATCCAGCCTGCCACACTCGTTAACTTCGGTAAAGCGACCGATCATACTAATCAAAATCTGCATACTGAGGTGGACTCTTGCCCTCGCGGTGGGTGATCTGGGGATAGGTGCCTGGAGGAGCCGG
>CAZONZ010000154.1:0-8751 GCA_964581005.1 uncultured bacterium | reverse complement strand
TTGAAGACTCACTTGAATACTCGGTTGAAGTGATCGGAGGCTTGTCCTTTCGCAGCTTCAGAACCGGCCTTTTGGGGGGAGAAGGACTCGTCTGTCGCTTTCGAGGCAACGGCAACGTCTGGATCCAGTCCAGAGAAATCTATCAACTCCTGAATTTCCTCTACCCCTTCCGCCCAACCAAGAGTAATTAGGTCTCTTGGGAAGTGTTGTGTTGATGGAGGCTATCTATGAGTCGTTACTTCCCCCCTGCTCCAGAATCCGACAATGATCGGAATGCTCCAACCACAAACCTGCAACTGCTGAGAGTGCTGGGCATTGTTGGCCTGATTGGGATTGGGATCATTGGGGCGGTGATGGCCTTGATCAATAACCTGGTCTGGTTGATTCCCCAAGAGGTGGAACAGCAGCTTGGGTCGATGGTGGCTCCGATCTATGAACTCCAGGCGAATGAATCTCCCACTCAAACTACTCTGAATCAACTGCTGGATCGGTTGGAAGTCCACTTGGCCTCGGACGATCGGGAGCGAGACTTTCACGTGGTGTATGTTCCCGAAGAGACGGTTAATGCCCTGGCCCTTCCTGGGGATCGGATCATTATTTTTCGAGGGTTGCTGGAGGAAGTTCAATCTGAGAATGAGTTGATGATGGTGTTGGGCCATGAATTAGGGCATTTTGTTAACCGAGATCATTTGCGGAGTATTGTCCGGCAGTTGATCGTCCCGGTTGTGGTCGCCTCCGTTTTTGGAGACATGTCTGGATTAGCAGCAGCAGGGGCTAGTGTGACCGAAGCTCTATCCAATGCCCAGTTCTCCCAGGCGCAGGAGTTGAAAGCTGATCAGGTGGGGTTGAAGTTGTTGCAAGAAACCTATGGCCATGTCGGTGGAGCTGTAGACTTCTTCGTCCGTCTGCGTGAAGCCAGTAACGCCAACGTTGACTTTTTATCGACGCATCCTCTGCCCCAACGACGGATCGACACCTTAGAACAAACGATCCGTAACGATCAGTTGCCGACACGATCGAAAGAACCTCTACCTCTCGATCTGCGAGGCTGATTCCTCACCATGGGATCGAGATCCAGCTGAGTTGATGGGCAGACTGTGATCTCTGTTTATGTCTTGATCGATCATGATGATCTAAGGAGTCTCTTGATGAACTACGAAGTCCGTTACAAACCTGCATTTTCCTGTTTATTTATCACACTGGCTCCCGGTGAGTCCTTTGTGTCGGAAGCAGGGGCCATGATCAGTATGGATACCCATTTGACCATGCGAACCCAGTTTTCTGGGGGTTTTTTCCGAGCCGTGATCCGATCGGTGTTTGGGGGGGAAACCCTGTTTATCAACACCTTCAAGAATGAGGGGCAAAAGCCAGGGCAGCTTGTGATCAGCCAGTCGGTCGTAGGAGATATTGAAGCTGTGCATCTACGGGGTAAAGCGCTTTGCTTGCAACCGGGTGCATTTATTGCCTGCGATCCAGAGGTAAATCTAGGTATTGAGTGGGCAGGCTTCAAAAGCTGGTTTTTGGGTGAGGGACTCTTTCGGCTCAAGGTGAGTGGTCAGGGTGTTGTTTTCTTCGGGGGCTATGGTGGGATCTCTCAAACCTATGTCACGCAAGAGTTGGTTGTGGATAATGGGCACCTGATTGCTTACGATCCGGAGCTATCCTTCAATCTTGGTTTACCTTCCGGTCTGGTGGGATCGGTCACGTCGGGTGAAGGGTTTGTGAATCGGCTGCGGGGGCAGGGTACCGTGTATCTGCAATCTCGATCGATTGATGGGCTCGTCGGTTTTCTCCGTCCCAAGGTGTTTTAAGTGAACCTGCTTCAGCCGTAAATCTGGGGAGTGACATCTTTGTCAAGCTTAAGTTACATTTGTTTACATTGCTGTTGTTTCACAGTCTGAGGGTTCTGGAGCATGAACGATCCGCGTCTCAAGTCAACTGCTGCCCCGGTGATGGCACCTGCCAACCAGGGTCTTGCTGCGATCTTCTTCATGATTGGGGCTCCCCACGTCTATGCTGCCATGCGATCCCGTGCTAAGCAGCGGCAATCCAGTCAGACCAACCGTTCTAGCGATCCGCTCTTCACAGTGGGATTCCTAGCGATGTTTGTCGTTGGCCTCGTGAGCGTTCTGACCCACTAGCCATGATCGTGATGATCTCGATCAGAGTGCCAGCAAACTGATGGGATCAGCACCAGCAAGGAGTTGAAGATGATCCATGAATTTGTCACTGCCGTCATCGCTACCTTTTTAGCCTTGGTCCCGATCACCAATCCGATCGGAGCTGTCCCCGTGTTTTATAGCTTGACGGCAAATTTATCTCCTTATCAACAGCAGTGGCAAGCTCGGCAAACCGCCCTGTACTCAGCCGCTGTTCTCGTCATCTTTTTGATCACAGGCCCCGTGATCCTCTCCTTCTTCGGCATCTCGCTGGGAGTTCTGAAGATCGCGGGAGGATTGCTGGTGGCCCAAACCGCCTGGGAAATGGTGATGGTTCGCCAGCGTCTGACGGATCCCGAAAATCAAGAAGCGTTCGATCGGGCTGATATTTCGTTGATCCCCATGGCCATTCCGATCGTCAGTGGGCCAGGAGCGATTGGCATTGTGATGGGGTTAGCGCCTGCAGGGTTGAACTGGGGATACTATCTGGGGTGTTTAGTCGGGATCGGAGCCGTTGGGTTGACGCTCTACATTTGCTTGAGATCCGGAAGACCACTCGTTCAGATCTTAGGACGCAATGGGATCGGTGCCTTCAACCGGGTTCTCGGATTCTTCATCCTGGCTATTGCCGTGCAAATGATCGCAGATGGCGGAATCACCTTAGTTCAAAGCTATGCCCCCATTGTCATCGAACAGATCGCTCAATCCTGTTCAACCTGCATTTCAACCCTGCCTTGAACCGAATTATGATGTCAGAACTCTTTCTGGCTACTCTTGAACCCTACGCTTTGAGGCTTCTAGATGATCAAAACTAATCGGACCTGAACCATAGGTCATCACGAGGAGCAACCCCCCGATAATGGCCAAATTTTTCATGAACTGAGTGGTCTCAGACGGATCCGCTAGAAAATTGTGAAACACGAGTGTTGCTGGGATCAGAAACAGCAGCAGCAAGAGGGCTCCAATCCGAGCGCGATAGCCCAAGATGAGTGAAGATCCCCCCGCTAGTTCAAACACAATGGAGAAGATCGTGACTAACAGGGCCAGCGGCAGGCCCGCATTTGCGATCGCCTCCTGAGTACCTGCAAAATTCGACGCTTTGCCTAGCCCACTTCGGATAAAGATCAGGGCGAGAAAAATTCTGGCTACAAGAGGAGTGTATCGTTGGAGGTTCATCATGACTATAGGCTCCTGGTTGCTACACGTGTGGATAACGGGGACAGAATTCAGAATGGATCGGTCATGAACATAAAACAAGTCTTCTCAATCATCTGAGTCTATTGATCATAAGCTCCTCCTAACCTGTATTGATAGGCTTTGACAAGGGTTGGAGACTGCTGCTGGACTGAGGAATGGAAGTGATCTGGGCATGAGTTGATCCATCGAAGAGAATCAGTCGAACGGCCCGATCGTGCCAGCCATATCCATGCAACCAGCTCAATAGCATCACCAAGCGACTCCGGAAACCCGGCAAATACACCAGGTGAACCCCAAGCCACATCAGCCATGGCAAGATCCCCCGAAGAAGGAAGGGACCGATCTGGCCAACCCCTGAGTAGCAACCAATCATCGCCAAACGCCCTTTGTTGAAATAGCGAAACGGGAGAGGACCCTTTCCCTTTATTTGTCTGCGAAGATTACGCCCAACGGCAACTCCCTGCTGCAATGCCTCTGGAGCCACTCCATGAAGAGGTTTCTCTGTTTTCGGAGCAGCAACATCCCCAATGGCGTAGACATTAGGATAGTCCTGAAGCTGCAGAGTTGACAGCACAATGAGCTTCTGTCTACCCGTTCTCGGCACCAGGGTTGAGATCTCTGGGGTTTCTGCTTCTAGCCCTGCCGCCCAGATCACAGTTGCTGCGGTCAGGGATCCTTCTCCCTGTAACTCAACCCCCTCTGAGGTAATGCGAGTCACCCTGGTTCGTAAATACACCTTGACTCCAAGCCGACCCAGTTTGTGAGCTGCGTAATTGCCTAGATCCTCCGGCAGATCAGCTAAGAGAGTGTCGCTAGCCTGGATCAGGTGAATCTGCATGGCCCGCAACTCTACATCAG
Organism: uncultured bacterium; assembly: GCA_964581005.1. Taxonomy (GTDB): domain Bacteria; phylum Cyanobacteriota; class Cyanobacteriia; order Thermostichales; family Thermostichaceae; genus CAZONZ01. Next base: position 4,537 of record CAZONZ010000154.1, on the reverse strand, counting down.
GGTAATCCCGTGGGAGGATCTGCTTCAACTCCACCAGGGCACCGGCTAGCTCAACACCTGTGGGTCCACCCCCAACAATGACAACGGTTAGAAGTTGCTGCCGTCTCTCTGGATCACTTTCTTGGGTCGCAGCTTCCATACAAGTGAGCAGGTGATTGCGAAGGGTTACAGCCTGAGTCAAGGTTTTGAGGGGAAAGGCATAGCTCGCAGCCCCTGGGATCCCCAGAAACTGAGTTTGAGTACCCGTTGCCAGGATGAGATAGTCATAGGGGATCGAAGCTCTGTCGGTTTTGACAACTTGCCGGAAAAAATCAACATGCTTGACTTCTGCTCGCAAAAAACGGGTGTTGGGTAAACGACGCAAAAGGGTGCGAATCGGATAGGCAATCAGTTCGGGCTCAAGTTGGGCTGTAGCCACCTGATAGATCAACGGCGTGAAGGTGTGGTAGCTATTGCGATCGATCAGCAGGACGTGAGCGCCACTTCTGGCTAGCGATTGAGCAGCTTGCAGACCCCCAAAGCCTGCTCCAACCACAATCACTCGCGGATGATCCTGCCGATTTTGCCTTAACGTCAGCATAGAGATCTGAGGAGAAAGCTGCAGAGCTTTGCTGGGGTTTACATTTCTTAGACTTACTGCTGATCTGAAGGACTTGCTGAATCCCAGCTGAAAAAACACTCATATTCGACTCCAAAAAAACAGAAGGGGATCCCGTGGGATCCCCGCTAACCTTCGTTCATCAATGCAAACTCGATCTAGACTTGATCTGCTTCTACTCCAAGAGCTCGATGGCCTTCTAGGATCTGACACCCACTAGGTTTGCTGGTGCTATACCAAGGGGATCCTGCTAGATTGACCCATGCAGTAGCCTGAAGTGACGAGATCCTTAGCCTTTCAGACCCCGTGGACCCATGCCGTTGGCTCCCGCATAGATCGCCGCTTCACCCAGTTCGTCTTCGATCCGCAGCAACTGGTTGTATTTAGCGATCCGTTCACTCCGGCAGAGAGAGCCTGTCTTGATCTGGCCTGTACGAGTCGCTACAGCAAGATCGGCAATCGTTGTATCTTCTGTTTCACCCGAACGGTGGCTGACGACTGAGCTGAATCCGGCTTGCGCAGCCATTTGGATCGCCGACACGGTCTCACTCAAGGATCCAATCTGGTTGAGCTTGATCAAAATGGAGTTGGCGGCGCGGGTTTCGATCCCTTTTTGCAAGCGAGAGATGTTAGTAACAAACAAATCATCGCCCACTAACTGGATCTTGCTCCCCAAACGGGCTTGCAGCGCTTGCCAGTTGGCCCAGTCGTCCTCAGCTAAGCCATCCTCAATCGAGACGATCGGGTACTGATTGATCAACGATTCGTAATAGTCGATCAGAGCACTGGGCTCTTTGGCTTCCCCTTCAAACTGGTACTTGCCCTCTTTGAAAAACTCACTAGCGGCCACATCCAGAGCCAGAGCAATGTCTTCTCCAGGTTTGTAGCCTGCTTGCTCGATCGCAGAAAGGATCAACTCCAGAGCTTCTTTGTTGGATCCCAAGTTGGGTGCAAAACCACCTTCATCCCCAACACTGGTTACCAAACCCTTCTGATTCAAGACTTTCTTCAAAACAGCAAAAACTTCAGCTCCGTAGCGTAAAGCATTGCGGAAGTCAGCAGCCCCGATCGGAACGATCATGAACTCCTGAATATCGAGATTGTTATCCGCGTGAGCGCCACCGTTCAACACGTTCATCAACGGAACCGGCAGCAGATTGGCAAAGGGTCCACCCAGATAGCGATACAGGGGGAGACCCACCGATCCAGCAGCAGCCTTCGCCGTTGCCAACGATACAGCCAGGATCGCATTTGCCCCTAGCTTCGATTTGTTGGGAGTTCCATCCAGCTGGATCAACATCTTGTCGATCTCAGATTGGTTGAGGGCATCTTCACCCACCAGTTCCGGTTGAATAACCTCTTCAACATTTTGAACGGCTTTGAGCACACCCTTGCCGCCGTAGCGTTTCGGATCGTCATCGCGGAGTTCATGGGCCTCGAAACTACCTGTTGAAGCGCCACTGGGAACCTGGGCTAACCCGGTAACCCCGTTCTCCAACCCGACCAGCGCTTCTAGCGTCGGACGACCCCGTGAATCCAGGATCTCGTGCGCGGTGATCCAATCAATCGCTGTATCCACAAGCCCTCCTTGAGCCCTGCTTAACGCTGCAACTAGCGTAGTGGATTCTAGCCGTGATCCAAGCTGGATTCAGAAATCCTTAAGCTTGCTTTGCTTTTATTGATCAAGCCTTTGCCCATCCTCTGGAGTCGATCGGGGTGTGTTTTGAGGGTTGGGATGGTCTATGATGCTAGCCACAATCACCTCAACTCGATCGCTTGTATGAACCTGATCTTTTTTGCCCTGATCCTGATCGCCTTTGCAACGAGTGCGTGGCGAGAGGTAACCGGGATCCCGATGGAGGGAGAAGCTTCACCGATGGAGGCTCTCTCAACAGCCATGGTGGATGCAGCGGGAGGAGCGGTTGAGTTGGCGATTGGGTTGGTCGGAGTGATCACCTTATTTTTAGGATTAATGAAGGTTGCTGAGGCTGGAGGATTGTTACGGATCTTGGCACGGTTCATTCAGCCGTTTATGGTGCGCCTTTTTCCCGATATTCCACCCGATCATCCGGCGATGGGGGCCATGATCTTGAATCTATCGGCTAATCTCTTGGGGTTAGGGAATGCAGCAACTCCATTTGGGATTCGGGCGATGCAAGCGCTTGAGCAACTGAATCCTGCACCGGGAACGGCAACCCCAGCCATGATCCTGTTTCTTGCGATTAATACCTCTAGTGTGACGTTGTTACCGACGGATGTGATGGCCCTGCGAGCTGCTGCCGGATCCACAAATCCTGCTGGGATCGTGCCGACGACTCTGGTGGCCACGCTGTTCTCGACTGCGATTGCAATTGGGGTTTCCAAGATTTGTCAGCAGTGGGGAATCCGATCAAGAGATCAAGAGAATTCTGAAGATCCACCAGATCCTCAGCACTTGAGCCAACCTGAAGATCTAACGCCTGCTTCAGCTCACGATCTAACTCAAGTAGCTCAGGCAAACCAGACCGAGACTGTAGAACAAATCTTACCGGATCCAGCAGGCGATCATGATCGTAACGAATCTGAGACTCAGAATGATATCCCATCCGATCACGATCCTCCCCCAACGTCTCTAGATCCTTCGTATCATCATTATCCGATTTGGGTCAGTTATTTGGCTCTGGCTTGCTTACTGGTATTGATTCCGATCATGATCCTATTTGGTAAGCAAATTTCTCCATGGATCTTGCCAGGATTGATTTTAGGTTTTCTCAGCTTTGGGATCGCACGCCGGGTCAAGGTTTATGAAGCCTTTGTCGATGGGGCACGCGAGGGGTTTCAGGTAGCTATGATGATCATTCCGTTTTTGGTGGCGATCTTGGTAGCGATCGGCATGTTGCGTGCAAGTGGGGCTCTTGAAGGGATCGTGAGTGTGCTTGGTGTAGTGACGGAACCTCTAGGATTACCCGGTGAAGCTTTACCCATGGCTTTGCTGCGACCCTTATCAGGATCTGGAGCCTTTGGGGTGATGGCTTCGATCATTAATGATCCGGCGATCGGTCCTGACAGCTATACAGGCTATCTCGTGTCAACAATCATGGGATCCACAGAGACCACCTTTTATGTGCTAGCCGTTTATTTTGGAGCAGTTCAGATCCGTCGGATTCGGTATATGCTGATTCCAGCACTCAGCGCCGATCTCGCGGGTATTGTTGGAGCAGTCTTGATCTGTTCGTTGCTCTACAGGGGAAGGGGATAGGGGAATAGGGGGAGAAGATGTCTTTTGGTCAAGCGATCCGATCCCACTGGCTTCTGGATGAGGAGGTGATCTTCCTCAATCACGGATCCTTTGGTGCTACTCCGAAAACCGTTTTGGAAACTCAGCAGGCTTGGCGATCCGAGTTAGAACGTCAGCCGGTCTATTTTATGCGTTCTATGTTACCGCAAGCCCTCCGATCTGCTACAGAAGCCTTGGCAGAGTTTGTGGGTGCTGATCCCGATGATCTAGTCTTTGTGGAGAATGCAACCACTGGGGTCAATGCCGTCGTCCAATCGTTAGCGTTACAGCCTGGGGACGAGATCGTAACCACTAACCATTGCTATGGCGCTGTTCGCCAAACGTTGAAGTACATCTGTCAGCGTACAGGGGCTCACCTGATCGAGATCCCCTTGCCCTTTCCGATCCAGCATCCAGATCAAGTGCTAGATGCCTTCGTGGCTGGGTTAGGATCTCGAACTCGTCTAGCAGTTATAGATCACATTACCTCACCCACAGCTTTGATCCTGCCGATCGAGGCCATGATCCAACAGTGTCATGAGCGGGGGATTTTGGTGTTGGTGGATGGGGCTCATGCGTTAGGAACTGTGCCCTTGAATTTGAATACTTTAGGGGCAGATGCTTATACAGGAAATGCTCACAAATGGTTGTGTGCGCCTAAGGGGTGTGCGTTTCTATGGGTG
>CAZONZ010000153.1:0-8756 GCA_964581005.1 uncultured bacterium | reverse complement strand
AACTGAGGTTCAACACGGATCCCTAGATCTTGTTTAATTCAGCTGGCTCAGATAAGGCGCTTTGTGATTATAACCCTGAGGACGGTCGATCGGCATAATTGAAAAATCCTTGAATCGATCAACCCTTTACCTGCAAGGATCTGGCTGCCCCGCTTGGATTTGAACCAAGAATCTCCTGTGCCAAAGGCAGGGATGTTACCATTTACACCACAGAGCAATGCCGAGGCAGGCTTCGAACCTGCACTCTCCTGATTCAGAGTCAGGCGACTTTACCCATTCGTCTACTCGGCATCATTGGCTGTCCTGGTAGGGATCGAACCTACACCCGTCTCGTTAACAGCGAGCTACTCTACCTATTAAGCTACAGGACATGGAAAGGATAGGGATCGATGGGGCCAGTGGCACAGGGATCAGGATTTGAACCTGAAACTCTGGTTTTGGAGACCAGGATGTTGCCGTTAACACCATCCCTGCGAGTAGGAGTGGCAGGAGTCGAACCTGCACCGACTGGCTTATGAGGCCAGGGCTCTACCCTTGAGCTACACTCCCTCAAGATTGTTGGACTGGAGTCCAGGGTGGGACTTGAACTCACACGGATCAGGTTTGCAGACTAATGCCTTGACCGTTTGGCAACCTGGATTTACTGGAAGCCCAGACGGGAGTTGCACCCGCTTCTCTCTGACTGAGAACCAGAGTGACTTATCTGATCGTCCATTGGGCTGCAACGGGGGTGACGGGATTTGAACCCGCGATCCTTCGCTCGACAGGCGACTGCTCTAGACCCCTGAGCTACACCCCCTCTTCGATCTCTGCATTCCAAGAGTTAGAAATCTAGAGATCGAAAATCAACCTTGGATCACCAGCTTCGTATTGAATTTTCATGGTTCTGATTTAGGATAATGCGAAGAAATGACAAAGAACGATACACAATCTAAGCCAATCTTTTCGCTATGTTGAATCCGCTACGTTGACCCAGAGATCCTCATGAACAGAGTGAGTGATACTCAACCTGGAAATCTCTGACTGGGCTCGCTGGATCAATCGTTTTACGCTCTCTCATTCGAGCTTGAGTTTGGCCTCGATTGACCGTGGGATTAGAATCCCGACACTTGACACGGCTCTGAATGTCCTCGAAGTACTGCTGCTTTGCTAGCAGATCTGAGGCTCGAATCATGTAGAAGATCTGCATAATAGTCTCCTCCTGAAAGCCTCACTGAACTAATACTACAAAACGTGCTACAGGCTTGTCAAGCTAAAAAGATCAGGTTTTGAAACTCATTCCAATCACGTCAAAACAACCGATCGAATGCATGAAAACTCTGCTCTTCTGCCGAGATTCAAGGGGATCCCAGAACAGAAAAGTGTGAGGTTTTAGACGGATCAGGAGAACCGCTCTGATCCTCCCGATCGTGATCGAAAAGCTTGTCCTACGCCATGGAGCAAGCGTAGGAATCCTGCCACAGTTGGATCAACAACAGCTCAGTCGCATCATCTAAGCTGGTTGCAAAGATCCCTTCAATCCCATCCGGATCGGTCGATAACCAGATCCCTTCCAGACTGATCTCAACCATCTCCGCATCCCCTAAGCTCACCTCCAACAACGTTTCTAACTGTTGGATCCCAGGGGTATCAGTGGGCAGCAGGAAGGAGGCATAGCTGGATTCAACGATCAATGTCTGGCCGATGCTCTCAGCAAACTGGATCCGGAGGGCTAGCCAGTCCTGCTCCGATTGGTTGACAAACTCAAACACTAAACCCGTTTCGGTATAGATCAATTTCAACATGATCGGGATCACCCCCGCTATCGAGATTCTGCTACGTGGATTCTTGAGATTGCTCGCGCCAGAATTGCTCGGCAAATGCAACAACTGGATGGATCGGGGCCTTGGGCTGGGTCCGCAGGGGCATCTGGGCCTGAGTGGGGGTCCGGTTACCCTTGCGTTGATTACAGGGTTCACAGGCTGCGACCACATTGTTCCAGCTGTGTTCACCGTTCTGGGATAACGGAATCACATGGTCGATCGTCAGGCGGCTGGTGCTGCCGCAGTACTGACACGTATGATGATCACGCCGAAACACATCGCGCCGATTCACAGGAGGTACTTTCCAGACTCGTTCCGCACTGGCTACCGTGAGCCGAATATGCTCAGGGACCTGTAACACCGTACTGGGGGATCGGACCTGCCAGATGGTGCCGCCAAACAAATCCAGGGGCTCAGCCTTACCACTGATCAAAAGATTGATGGCTCGCTTCAAGTTGATCCGGCTAATCGGCAAATAGTTCTGGGAGAACACGACGATCGGCTGATCGAGAAGTTGAGTTGCAGCAGTCATGACTCGCTCCCTGAGTGGATTGGAAGTGCCTCAAACCAAAACCCCCGCCTCATCTCGTGAGAAGCGGGGGTTGAGAAAAGGTCTAAGGCTTTCTCTTCCTAGATCGGTACAGCTCGACTGTACCTCCCGCTTCTGCATCGATCACGTTCTAGGGCTGTAAACACCAACGTAAGCTTATATTCAGATCCATCATCATGATTAAGCTGATCATGGGTCGAATCAGGTTGCTGAGCAATGGTCGGATTCAAGCGGCACTGTCGCCACATCGCCATACCTGCCCCACCTGACAAACTCTCAACGAGAGCTATCAGTACCATAGCCGGACTTGAGCTGTATGCACAGCCGCGCCGATTCGGTTTCAGGTTCAGGGATAACGAAGGTCTCATCGCTCCGACTCCGATAATGGAGTTTGCTTGGGTACGCTCACATACTACACAGGTAATACAGATCTGTCCAGAGGGTTTTTAGGAAAAAATCACAACTTTGGCCAAACTAGACCCAACCGAGCCCAGATCAAGCGTTAAGGTAGAGACACCCTTCCTGCGTGACTGTTATTGATCCGTTGTTGATCCTTGAATTCACTGTCGCTGTGATCCGTGAAACCCTTCAAGTTTCCCCCCCACTCCTTGTCTCTCTCTCGCCTGATCGATTGTGAACCCTTGATGGCTGTGATCACGGGTATCCTGGCGGCTGGGTTGATCGTCTTGGTGCGAGAACTTGGTGGTCTGCAAGCTCCAGAACTTTGGGTCTATGACACGTTTGTCCGTGCCCGTCCAGTCCGGCCCCCTGATCCTCGCTTGCTGATTGTTGGGATCACGGAGGCGGATATTAGTGCCTACGAAGAGTGGCCGATTACCGATCAGGTGTTAGCAGAGCTACTGGCTAAACTTCAAGCTGCTAACCCAAGGGTGATTGGCCTTGATCTGTATCGGGATTTTCCTGAACCGCCGGGATACGATGCCTTGCACACTCAACTCCAGGCTGGCAATGTGATCGGGATTTATCGGGTGGGGGATGGAAAAAATGTCGAACCTGTAGCTCCACCCCCGACCCTCTCGCCTGCTCAAATTGGGTTTAATGACAACTCGGTAGATCCAGGAGGAACGGTACGACGACAACTCTTATTTCTGGAGCCAACCCATCAACAACGATCGGAGCTGGGGCAACCCGATGCAAGCTACCTCAATTCCTTTGCCTTACAGATCGTCACAACTTATTTACGAGACTTTAACATCTTTCCCCAACCGAGTTCTGAAAATCCCGAAGATCTGCAGTTGGGAGTGGCTCGTTTTCCCCGCTTGCGTAGAACCGATGGAGGTTATCAGGCCATCGATGATCGAGGCTACCAAATCCTACTCAATTATCGCTCCCAATACGAAGTGGCCGATCAAGCATCTCTAACCCAAGTCTTGAATGGATCCGTTCATCCGCATCGGATCCGAGGCAAAATTGTGCTGATTGGAACAGCGGCAGCTAGTGTGAATGATGAGTTTTATACGCCCTACAGTTTGGGGCAAACCGATCATCAGCAAATGAACGGAATTGAAGTGATGGCCCAAATGATCAGTCAATTGTTGGATGGAGCTTTAGGGGAAGTTCTACCTTTTCAGTTTTGGCCGGATCAGGGAGAAATTGTTTGGACGTTGCTGTGGGCTTTGATCGGGAGTGGAGTTGTCTGGATCGGACGTCATCCTTTTAAGATCATCGGTTTGGGCGGGATCGCTGTGGCGATTCTCTGGGGCACTAGCTACGGGTTATTTTTAGATCAAACGTGGATTCCGGTTGTAACACCAACTCTCGCTTTCCTTGCGGCCTCTACCAGTATGATCACGTATTCGGCTCAAACAGCTCGTCACCAGAGGCAGATGGTGATGACGCTCTTAGGTCAGAATGCTTCCTCCGAGATCGCAGCCGCCCTATGGCAAGAACGAGATCGATTGATTCGGTCGGGCCGCTTACCGGGGCAAACCTTGACCGCTACCGTTTTGTTTACCGATCTGCAGAATTTCACCCAACACACTGAAAACTTGACCCATAAGTTAACCCCTGAGGAACTGATTGATTGGCTAAATGAATACCTATCGGCCCTCACGGAAGTAGTTCATTATCATCGGGGTATTGTCAGCAAATTTTTGGGAGATGGGATCATGGCCGTCTTTGGTGTGCCGATTCCCCGCCAACATCCCGCTGAAATTGCAGAGGATGCTCAGCGAGCCGTAGCTTGTGCAGTGGCGATGCAACATCTGCTGAACTCTCTGAATCACCGCTGGAAACGCCGCAAGTTACCCCAGGTTCAGATGCGGATCGGGATCTCGACGGGTTCAGTCGTTGTGGGCAGTTTGGGAGGCATAAGTCGGCTGGAATATGGTGTTATTGGCGACACCGTTAATGTGGCCTCACGCTTGGAGGGCCATGACAAAGATCGTTATGTTGGCTCCTGCCGGATCTTGATTTCTCAGCAAACCCGCAGCTATCTGGGAAACCGCTTTCAGGTTAAGTGTCTAGGCCCCCAATCCGTTAAGGGAAAACACGATCCCATTGACATTTATCAGGTGATAAACTAGGAAGCCCAAGCAGCTGGTGTGGCCCCAATTGTTATGTTTGGATTCAGGTGTCACAAGAGTTCCGATCATTCTGGTAAAGTAGAGTCGTTGGGCAGATGAGTAGACTTGAGTAGACTATAGGGATCTTGACTGGATCCGAATCGGCCTATTTGGTTAGGGTTTTGATCGCAATCGATCTCCCAACCGATCTAGACTTACTCGAAGAACTACACTGAATGAATTAGCTTTGCGTTAAATCCACAACAAAGGAGAGTTTACGTCTATGGATTCTCTGCATCGATCAACCTTGATCTATGGCCTAGCGATAGGTGCTACCAGTTGGCTACTAGCTTCAGGATCTGTTCTAGCTGAGGAAACGCAATCTCAGCCCCAACCGACCCCTTCTCCGGTGCAAACGTCTGGATCTTCTACCCAACCTGTGGTGTTCAATCCTCCCCCTGGCTTGGGGATGCCAGGAAACCGGGAAGGCGGAGGATCACGAGGATGTGGATCGGAAGCTTTTGAGCCACCGTTGACAGCCCTGATCCCAGAGAGCAATATGGGCTTAACCACAGCAGAACGTTCCTCTTTTTTCTGGTTGACCCCAAACACTCAAGCCCCGATCGAGTTTGTATTGAATAATGCTGCAGAAGAAAATCTCTACAGCACCTTTCTGACCGGGAACAGTGGGGTCGAGATCAGCAGCTTCACCTTGCCTGCAGAAGTGGATCCCTTGGAACTGAATCAGGATTATCACTGGTATGTGGCTGTGATCTGTAATCGGAATGCGCGGTCGGCAGATATTGTGATCGATGGATGGATCCGGCGGGTTGCCCTAGAGCCTGAGGTTGATATTCAGCTGAAGAATCCGGATCCGATCCAGCGGATTTCGATTTATGCGGATCATGGGTTGTGGTATAACGCTGTCAGTCAGTTGATGGATCAGGTTGGCCAAAATCCTACCAACCCCCGGAATCTAGATCTGTGGACCGATCTGTGGACTGCCGTGGATCTGGGGCCGGAAGGGATTGGTTTACCTCTGCGTCCAGTGGAAACCCTTTCCTTCAGCTCTCAGATTTCAAGACCGTAACAAACGATCTCAAGCTACCAAGCAAATCTCTTGATCTTTATGATCCTGGTGATCCCAGAGACCAAAGCTTGGAGGTCAAGATCCATCACTCTGAATCGATTGCAGCGGGAGGGTGCTACTGTGCCCTCTCGTTGAGTTGAAGGTCAGTCAGTCAGTCAGATCGTTGGCTACTTGGATCGATCACCTCAATTCCCAATGCCCTTTGGCCAGAGTTCCATCGGTGGTTGCTTCCAAGAAAATTAGAATGCTCTGAGAGTTTGCTGAGAGTTCAAAAACACGATCATGCTTGTTGTTATAACTTATGTATTACACAGGGAACAGGAGGGTGGAATGTACACAATCAAGATTCGGAAGGTGGGGAACTCTCTTGGGGCCACGTTCCCGAAAGAAGTGTTAGCGAAGCTGAACGTTGGCGAGGGAGACGATCTTTATATCACAGAAACCGCCGACGGAGTTCACCTCAGCCCATACAATCCTGAGTTTGCCGCTGCCATGGAAGCTTTTGAGGTTGTTCGCAAGCAGTACCGTGATGCCTTCCGTGAGCTCGCCAAGTGAACCTACTTGGATCCCAGATCAGGCCATCATAGCTATCTACCACGAACTCTTAGCTGAGCATGGTGGTGCCTCTGGGATCTTAAACCACGGGATGTTGTCCTCAACCCTTGCTAGGCCGCGCAATTTGCTGGTCTATGGTGGGGATCACGTCACTATCTATGATTTGGCTACCGCATACGGGTACGGGTTTGCCAAGAATCACTGCTTTGTGGATGGCAACAAAAGAGTTGCTCTTGCCTCGATCGCAGTCTTCCTCCGCTTGAATGGTTACGAGTTAACTGCGAGTCAAGAACAGGCAGTTCTCATGATCAGGGATGTTGTTGAAGCGTTGGAAACAGACACAGACGTTTGTGCAAAGCTCAGTCAGTGGATCAAGGGCAATAGCAGAGTCCGCCCAGGATCCGAGCCTCATAAGACCGATCTCCCTTGACAAGTTCCTAGATGAGGGCATCTTGATCGGACAATCTTTTTAAGCGTGACCTCAGATCCACTGCAGGCTCTTCAGAAATCCTCACTGATTGCAAACGACTTGATCCGACCTTTACCAAAATAGCGACCAAACTGCAGCTCATAAACTTCATCTTCATCTTGAGTTTCTGCTTGAATGTCCGATCGCGGATAGCCAATACAGATCAGGGCATAACCTTCTTGCTGCAAAGCTTTAGAGAGTCCCATAGCCTCCGGTTGATCGATCTGACCCTGTTTGATCCGAAGGGTGCAAGTGGTGCAAGCTCCGTTTCGGCAAGCGAAGGGTAACTCAATGCCTTGGGCTTCAGCCGCCGCCAGAATGTATTGATCGGCAGGAACCTCGAAGCTGTAGTGCCGATCGTGCTGCCGATCGTGAATCTGGACCGTGTAGGTTGGGACAGAAGACGTTGGAATCATGATGGGCTCAGGAGAGTCTTTGAGTTTTTGTGAAGGGATGCAACAATGGATCTAGAAGCGTATCGAATGTAAACCCATTGTAGGGAGGAAACGATCATGGCAGACGACAATCATTCCTGGAAAGGCAGCCCCAATGCAGGCTTAGTGCTCTCGATCTTGGCCCTGGTTGGTGCGGTTGTAGTGATCCTGGCTGGATTCTCGAACTAAAAATGCACGAGATCCTGAGCCCGCTGCAGGTTCCCACGCCTCAGGATCTTGTGAAGTCAACAGAATCTTGTGAAGTCAGGTTGATCAAGAATGGGCAAGGTCGGACTCGAACCGACATGGGTTTCCCCGCCACATTTTGAGTGTGGTGCGTCTACCGATTTCGCCACTCGCCCAGGAGCAGACATTTATCCTACTCACCCCAAGCAGCTTTAGTCAACAGGATCTATCCACGGATCAGCCCAGGTTCTGGAGCAAATGTTGCCTCAGGTGATCGCCATGCCCCCAAGCTGGCTTAGAGAGAATTATGGATGGATCCATCAGTCTGCAGCGGAGCCGAATGCACTTCGGTCTGAGCTTGAGGTAAGGAGGGAGTTGTATGAGGGGATCGCTCCGGATCTGGGTAAAGCTGCCGCATCAGTGTTGCCATTTCAATCGCATGGAGGGCATACTCCCATCCCTTATTGCTCTTGATCCCGGCTCGTTCCAGTGCTTGCTGCATCGTATCAGCGGTGAGAACACCAAAGATCACCGGAACCCCGGTTTGGAACCCAGCGGCAGCGATCCCCTTCGAGACTTCTGCGGCGACATAATCAAAATGCGGGGTCTGCCCCCGGATCACAGCCCCCAAGCAGATCACAGCATGATAGCGACGACTGTAGGCCAGCTGTCGAGCCACCAACGGGATCTCAAAACTGCCCGGAACCCAGACATAATCCACCTGAGTGCCGTGGGCATCCACATCGATCCCATGCCGCTTGAGCCCATCCTGACACCCTTGCAATAGCTTCTCCGTGATCAAGTCATTAAACCGACCGATCACAATGGCGAAGTGGAGATCCTGGGTCTGGACAAAGTTCCCTTCAAAAACGGCCATGCATCACCTGATTGAACCGGAGTGGACCTGATTACACTACGAAGCTGAGACCGCCCACAGCCGCAACCATGACGACCCACAGCAGCGACCCGATCAAGAGCAGGTTCTTAGAACTAGACCAATCACTGGCGGTACTGTAAAGCACAGGTACAGCGATCACCAGCAATAGACTGTAGAGAACCAACACCAACAGAGAAATCTGAAAGATTAAGCCCATCTCCAAAGCTCCCAGAAGCTTGAACTTCCTCAAACGTACCAGATTCCGGGA
>CAZONZ010000152.1:0-8778 GCA_964581005.1 uncultured bacterium | reverse complement strand
GACCTGGAAGTTTCAGTCATTCAAGAAAATCCAGATCTTACCTGCGTAGAGTATAACGCTCTGGCTATTGCTAATCGGAATCGTTGCATAGCGTGAAAAGTAGCAAAACAACCCAATAGCAAGCAAGAGAATTGGTTCAAAGTGGGGCTGGGCGTCTTCCTCACTATAAAAAGCTTGAACCCGGTACCCAGTGGTAAAACACTTCCGGTGGGAGAAGCCCGCACCGTATGCTTGCATCGGTGTCGGGAGTACGTCACTCCTCGAAGTTCTCCATTAACCCCTGATATCCAGTTACGATCCGAGTCCCATCTTTGAGGATATGGATCTCCAGTTGATCACTTGCCCACGAGATTTGATCATTGAGAGCAGCATTCAAAACATGGACACGCTGATTTCGGGATGAGACAGGAGACTCTGGACTATGAATAGCCTGATCGTTAACAAAGGGACCATCGATCAAAATATCCAGCTGATCCAACAAGGCCCAGGATCCGGGTGGGGCTGAATCGGACTGCAATTCTGCTAATGTAAACCCACTAAAAGACATCACGGTTTTGCCAGCTGCCTTGATCCGCCGAGCGAGATCAGCTAGAGCCAATGCTTGCCAAAACGGTTCTCCTCCCGAAAAGGTGACTCCCTCATTCCGGGGATTGCTGAGGATCTGATCGGCTAATTGTTCAACCGGGATCAGGTGATTGATTTCAAACGCCCAGGAGGCAGGATTAAAACAGCCATCACAGGCTCGGTGGCAGCCCTGGACCCACACGACGGCTCGACACCCCGGCCCATTCACCTCCGACTCATCGACATAGCCCATGATGTTGAGATATCCAGCCGGGATCTGAACTGACATCCACGGAAAAGGCATTGTGTTCCTCATCGTTCTCCTGTGGCCTGTGTGTCTCAAGCTATCCCACATTCCAACTTGTTGAGAGGGGTTGCAAGGAATCTTAGGCAATTCTTACAGCTGGACCGACTTGAACCACAAAGCGGTAGGGTTACCATAGTTCCTGGCCCCGTGCCAAGCTGGATCGGCATGGCTTCGATCTAGATCACGCGGTTGCAGCTGCAGCCCCAAGGCAGGGCCGGATCAGAATGACCCGTTGCTGGAGACGACAGCTTACTATGCCGAAAGTCATTGTCACTGACCCCGTTGATCAGGTTGGACTTGATATTCTCTCCCAGGTTGCACAGGTTGATGTCAAGCTCAAGCTCCCTCCTGAAGAGCTGATTGCCACCATTCCTGACTACGACGCCATCATGATCCGGTCAGGTACGCGGGTGACCCAAGAGGTGATCGAGGCTGGCACCAAACTCAAGATTGTGGGTCGTGCTGGGGTTGGCGTGGACAATGTCGATGTCCCTGCAGCCACCAAAGCCGGGATCGTGGTGGTCAACTCCCCGGAAGGGAACACGATCGCAGCAGCTGAACATGCGATCGCTCTGATGATGAGCCTCTCCCGCTACATCCCCCAAGCCAATACGTCCCTCAAAGCTGGGGAATGGAAGCGGCAGCAGTTTGTGGGCGTCGAGGTGTACAAAAAAACCTTAGGGGTGGTTGGACTGGGTCGGATTGGATCGCATGTGGCCCAAATTGCTAGAGCGATGGGAATGCAGCTGTTGGGGTTTGATCCCTATCTCTCGGTGGAGCGAGCGCAGCAGCTGGGCGTGCGGTTAGTGGATCTGAAAACCCTGATCCAGGAAGCCGATTACATTACCCTGCATGTGCCTAAGACCTCCGAAACCAGTCACATGTTCAATGCCGAAACCTTCGATCTGATGAAGCCGACGGCTCGATTGATCAATTGTGCGCGAGGAGGACTGATCGACGAACAGGCTCTCTACGAAGCCCTCAAGGCAGGCAAGTTGGCCGGAGCTGCTCTGGATGTGTATGCCGCAGAGCCCCTCAAGGAGTCCCCATTGTTTGAGCTGGACAAAGAGGTTTTGCTCACTCCACACCTAGGAGCCTCCACCGAAGAAGCCCAGATCAACGTGGCCCAGGATGTGGCTGAACAGATCCGCGACGTGCTCTTGGGTCTACCAGCTCGATCCGCAGTCAATATTCCTGGACTCCAGCCTGATATCCTGCGAGAACTGAAACCCTATCTGGATCTGGCCGAAAGTCTAGGGCATCTGGCCGGACAGCTAGCAGGCGATCGAGTCAGCCAACTGGAAATCCGGTTACAGGGTGATCTCGCCGATAAAGATAGTCAACCGTTGATCATTGCCTGCTTGAAGGGGCTGTTGACGCTGGCTCTGCGGGAACGGGTCAACTATGTCAATGCCTCCATTGAGGCCAAAGAGCGGGGCATTCGCGTGGTGGAAACCCGTGATCCTTCTCTGAAAGACTATTCCGGTTCGCTGCAGCTGATCGCGCATGGTCCTAGTGGGCCGCGTTCCGTGACTGGAGCTCTGATCGGCGAGCATGAGGTGCGCATCACCCAGATCGATGAATTCCCGATCAACGTCCCTCCAGCCTCGAATATGTTGATGACCTTACACCGCGACATGCCAGGGATCATCGGCAAGATCGGGACTCTGCTGGGTGCTTACAACGTCAACATCGCCAGTATGCAGGTGGGTCGGCGCGTGATCCGAGGCGATGCGGTGATGGTGCTGAGTCTGGACGATCCGCTGCCAGAAGGGTTGCTGGAGGAAGTGCTCAAAGAACCTGGGATCCGGGATGCGTTTGTGGTGAATCTGTAGGATCCTCCGTTTTACGATCTTGCCAGCTGAACGGAAGCCCATTTAAGCCCTACCCCTGCCGATCCATTAGGGATCTCTGGCGGGGGTTTTTTGAGTTGACTGTGTTTGCCCTCACCACCTTATGGTAGGAGTGATAAAGCTCCCGCCGTTGCTGATTTGCGAGGATCTGCTGCCATGTCTATCGTGCCTGACTTTGCCTTTCCCTTTGAGCTCCACCAGAAGTTTACGATTGATAACCCCACCGTTTCCAGCCAGGGACTCTCGAAGCGTGAGTACTTTGCTGCGGTTGCCTTGCAAGGGATCTTGAGCAATACCTTAACGGGTGTTGGCGAAATGACCGACGAGCAATTGCAAACCATGATCACTCAATCGGTGCTGCTTGCAGACATGATGGTCCAAACTCTGGCCTATCCCTATGGCTACGATTACGCAACTCAAGAGTATGGAGATCAAAACTATCCTCTCCAAGGGCAAGTTTGAAGCGCTTCGCCCACGTTCTAGAGAACCGCAAGCCTAGATCGAGACTCACCTAAGCTCCAACCCTTGCCATCTGCAAAACCGTAGAGACCAAAAGCACTCTAGAGATCCAGGAGTCTGGAGGGTAAAAAGCAGGAAAGCAGAAAAGCAGAAAAGATCAACTTGACAAGAGCTGAGTTCTTCGGGAATACTAGGAGATCGCTAAGAATGCGGAACTGGCGGAATGGTAGACGCGCTAGATTCAGGTTCTAGTGGCAGCAATGCCTTCGGGGTTCAAGTCCCCGGTTCCGCATCTTTCCTAACTTCCTCAAGCCTAACTTCCTCAAGACTCTGTACCTGAGCTTAAGGTGCAGCGTGATCCTGTCAAGATCCTTCATGATGAACCTGACAACGACAATCATCTTGGGGATCTGCAGCTATGGCTCGATGGTCGCTTCACCCCACCGCATCCAACCATGCTCGGATCATGCTCATCCCTGCAGCCTTTGGGGTTGAGGCCCAAGTGCCCAGTGCCATTCTGAATGCTGGAGCTGACTTGTGTGCCTTTGAACCGCTCCTCCAGATCGATACCGATCAGTTGTTGATTGCGCAACACCCCGCTCTTGATGATGAGCCCCCTTACGGTATGTGTGAAGCAGCGGTGCGCCAAGCTCTGCGGCGGCAGCAATGGCCTGTGTTACTCCCCTCCACCATGCCAGCGAGTTGGGGCGCGATCCGAGGGATCTGGAAACATCATGCGCCACTGTGGGTGATCCATTGCAGTGCCCATGCCAGTCTGATGCCAGGATCTGAGCAGGCACCCATCGATCAAGAAGCTCGTTACACGCCAACGGCATGGGTTGAACAGATCTATCAAGCTCAATTACCGATCACTCACGTTGGGTTACGGAGTAGCACCGCTAAAGCCTTGCAATGGATCCAGGCCCAGCAAAATCCTGTGTTTTGGGCACAGCGGGAGTGGACCCCTATAGATGTCGTTGCCTCAGTTCCAAAACAGATGCCTGTGTTTTTAGCCCTCGACCTTGGGGTGCTTGATCCCTCAACGATCCCCGCTGTTCCTGCTCCAGAGCCGGGGGGGGTGACCTGGAATCGACTGACTCAAACCTGTCAACTGATCTTTTCGGAGCGTTCTGTTGTGGGTATGGCGTTGGGTGGGCTAACCATCATGCCTCAAACGAAGCAGTCAGCTCGTGTCGCGGCTCGTCTATTGAACTGGCTCTTGGCTTGTTATGCCCTCAGTCATACTCGATCAATCAGCCCCAGCTATACTCAGGATCCGACTCATTTCCGCAACTTCCATCCCTGGCATCCCCAAGAGCATCCTTCCGATCCTGCTGACGATCGGCTTGAACAACACACCTCTGATCAGCCTGCTCCTACCCATGAGTTCACTCGAACCGCCGGAGTCGATCCGCGATCGGTTGGGGCGATGGTTCCCAATTCAAAACAGAAATAGAGGTGATCGCTCAGAAGCTGGAAGACTTGCGGGATTCTAGAGCCAGAATTCTATAATCTGAACTGATGGTCTAGATTTAGGATCCCATTCAGTTTGGCGAGATTGTGTAGTGAACCTGCGAAGAGACAGATCGGAGCCTATGTCGAACACCATGCGGATCGTCTTTTTTGGGACTCCGACGTTTGCCTTGCCAACGCTGCAGATCGTGATGGATCGATCGGAGTTTGAGGTGATTGGGGTGGTGTCGCAGCCAGATCGACCTCAGGGGCGGGGTCACAAGTTGCTGCCAACTCCTGTCAAAGCTCTGGCCCAGCAATACGAGATTCCTATCTGGCAACCTGAACGCTTGAAACGATCCCCGGAGGTTTTGCAGCAGTTAGAGGATTTGCGGGCCGATGCGTTTGTGGTTGTAGCCTATGGCCAGATCCTCTCACCACAAGTTCTAGATATGCCACGGCTTGGGTGTATCAATGTGCATGGATCGTTACTTCCGGCTTACCGAGGGGCCGCTCCGATCCAATGGGCGATCGCCAATGGGGAAACTGAAACAGGGATCACCACGATGCTGATGGATGCAGGGATGGATACTGGACCCATGCTCCTCAAAGCCAAGCTCGCGATCCAACCCAATCAAACAGCTGCGGATCTGTCAGCACGATTGGCTCCTCTAGGGGCTGAGCTACTGGTTGAAACACTCCTGAAACTAGACACTGGAGATCTCACCCCAACACCTCAAGAAGATCATTTAGCAACCTATGCTCCTTTGCTTTCCCCTGCCCATTTTCAGTTGGACTGGACGCGATCAGCACTCGATCTACACAATCAGATCCGGGCCTTTCATCCCAATTGCTTTACTCAACTCCGTGGGGAGCGCCTGAAGATCCTAGCAACAGACGTTCCTTCGCCAACTCCTGCATCTGACCCCGCAGCGGCTCAACCTGGTCAGATCGTTGCGATTTCCAAAGGCAAAGGGTTTTGGCTGCAGACCGGATCGGAACCGATCTGTGTTTGTCAAGTTCAACCTGCTGGGAAAAAGGCTCAGTCGGCATGGGATGTTGTAAATGGGTTGCGCTTACAGATCGGTGAACAGCTAGGAGATCCAACAACCCATTGAGTAAGCATCCCCCCTACAGACGATAGACTTGACCATCCACCAGGAGATGAGTGATCCCTTTGCTTTGGAGTTGAGGGCTAACGATCTCGATCAGATGGCCGGAGAAACGGATCACGCGATGGGGCTGGCTGCCGCTGCGCCGATTCATGTCTGAAAAGCGACGCGCCACCCGATGACTATCGAAGATCGGTAGGGTTTGGGCACGGGCAGCTTCTTGGTGGGAGATTTGGGACTGCAGACTGGTAACCACCTCAGTCGGAATCAGATCGGAGAGAGGACGAGTCGTGAGTTCCTGGTAACGATCAATCACGACATAGCAGGTGTGCGGGGGATCTAGCTCTTCCAACGGCAGGATCTGAGCAACCGGAACCCCTGGGGCCTGGTGCGAGGGTTGGGATGGTAGATCCTCCTCAAACTCATCCTCCTCAAGATCGTCGTCAAGATCCTCATCATCAAGATCCTCTGACGTCAGTCGATCGGGTGCTGTCAGATTGCGGCGAGCCAAAGGTAATGGGGAGTCTTCCCAATCGTCTTCCTCCTCAGAGTCGTCATCCTCATCCTCTAGATCCTCATCATCCTCATCGAGATCTTCATCGAGATCCTCGTCGTCATCCTCTAGATCCTCATCATCCTCATCGAGATCCTCATCGAGATCCTCATCGTCATCCTCTAAATCCTCGTCGTCATCTTCCAGATCCCCTTCGTCCTCTTCCAGATCGTCGTCAAGATCCTCATCATCCTCAAACTCATCGTCATCCTCTAGATCCTCATCATCCTCCTCATAGGGGTAGGGGTCTGCCCTTAACGTACTATCGCTTGCTCTTGGGGCAGGTTGATCCTGTTCTTGATCCAAACTCCATTCAGATGGGGCAAAGCCTTGGGGATCGAACTGCTGGGGACCCAACCGTGATGACTGAGCTGCTGGCCAAGCTTCATCTTGATCGCTGGCCGCTTCAAACAGGTCGGGTTCTTCCGATCCAGTCCTTGTATCTTCCCACCCATCCGGATCTAAGCTGGGTACTGGTACTGATTCAACCGGAGCCACTGAGGTTCGGGGCTTGAGGTAGCGACGGGGAGACGGATCAGGATCATCATTCAATAGGTTGAGAGAAGGCTTTGAGCGGGTGCTGAACTCGGAAGCAGAATCTTTATCGGTTTCCTTGCGGCGGGCTGCCGAGCGTTTTTGACTGACCAGTCGCTGGTATTCGTCTGCAGGAATATTTTCCTTCAGGATCCGGGTTACGGTGCTAATGCTGACACCAAACTGCTCAGCTAAGGTGGTTGTGGTCTCGCCTCCTCGGTAAAGACGAGTGATTTCTTGCTGATCACGGGGGGAGAGCTTGCTTCGAACCATATATCCAGGATCCAGCCAGAGACAACCAGAAAAGGGGGCAGAAACGTGGGAGCAGACAGGTGCAGGAGCCAATCCGCTTGCTGATCATAACGACTTTTGTGAGGTCTGGCGAAGATCTCATGAATTTGCATTGGAACCAGATCGATAGGGGCTTTGAGATGTCCCAACACTCCAGAGTCCTTGGAACCCTCAGAGGTGATCTTGCCAGCTCGATAGACTGAAACGTTATCCGGAGAACTCAACATGATCGTGATGATCTCAACAATCTTGATCCTGCTCAGAGGGGTCGGATCCCTAAGACTGATGTTGCCATCCTGGCCAAGACTGCTGATGGTAATCGGGTTAGGCTGGTTCGCTCTACTGATCACAGCCTATACTCTTCAACCTGTCTCACTTGAAACGATCACCTATCAAGGTTGGGCTGGATCGATCCAGGCTCAGACGACAAGCCTGAAGTTGATTGCCGTTCCCTCCATTGGTCGGATCATGCACGTTTCCCAGAGGGGATATCCCAATCTCATCTGGCAGGAACCCTATTTTAGAGGGAAACTTGCTGATCCGGAGCAAACTCAGTTGGGCTATTGGTATAACTTTGGGGGAGGGAAGCTTTGGGTTGCACCTCAGTCGCAATGGCGATCGGCTTGGGGACACTGGCCACCCGACTATGCTTTAGATGGAGCTCCGTGTACGTCAACGATCGAAGCCCCGGATACGTTTATGGTTGAAAGTCAGCCCAGCTCAACCACAGGGATCACCTTTCGCCGCAGAGTCCAGATCAGAGATCAGGGAGCAGACTTCACCTATACCATGATCAATACATCCTCGCACCAGGTGGATTGGGGGATCTGGATGGTTTTGCAAGCTGTGGGGGGTGGCCGAATCTTTTTACCTGCAACCGATCAAACTCAATTTTGGTTAGATCCTCAGCCAAATCGGTTGGAAGCTTCGACACCAGAAGCCTTTGGATATCAGAAGATCGATCAGGTTTATGTGGTGGATCATGTCAAGGCACGAGATGGATCCAAACTTTTTTCCATTCCTGATCAAGGTTGGCTAGCCTATCGGGTCCAGAACCAGGTCTTTTTCCTGCTTTATCCCGCTGATCGAACCGTAGACTATCCCCAAGGGGAGGGAAGCACAGAGATCTATATTTCGGGTGCCTATGTTGAACTTGAACATGTTGGCCCATTAATGCATTTGATCCCTGGCGAGTCTGGATCGATCCCGGAATTCTGGCGAGTTGTGCTAGTCCCCGAACTCAATCATGCTGATGAAGAACTCTCCCCAGAAGTAGCATGGATTCAAGCAACAGCTCGATCCTTGATGGAGTCAATATCTTAAAGATAAAGACAATCCGAATCCACAAAGACCCTCTGAATATTCACTTAGAAGCCCGTGATATAGTTACCCCTGTTCACTCCAATGATTCTGGAGTTGAGTTCAAGATGGTTTCAATCTCTTGGGGATGATAGTCTACCGCGTTAAGCTCCCGTACCGAGTCCTGGATCAGATCAAGCACCATTTGTGTCTCATCCATGCGCATCTCTCGGATCTAAATAGGCTGAGATTGCTGTGTCATTGCTTGGTCCTCTCAGAGCTATTGGGATTGGAGGAGGGATGTAATCATGCGGACTCGTTCTTCCCTAGCCCCTTGCTCGATCCCGGACTGAG
>CAZONZ010000151.1:2924-8886 GCA_964581005.1 uncultured bacterium | reverse complement strand
AGAGCCACCGAAGCCGTGTCATAGAAGATAGAGCCTAACTGACAGCCATTGGTGATGGGGCTGCAGGGCTAGCCACTGGAGGTTGGAACCCTTGAGGGGCAGGCAGTTGAGCTGGGCGGCTGGGGGCAATTTGCTGAGATCGATTCTGGATCAGGCGCTGGGGCCGAGCCGATCGGGGGAAGGCTGTGGGCGCTGGGGCCGAGGGAGCTGCAGCAGACCCTGTTAAAAATTGGCTCATCACCCGCTCTTGAACCGAGAGGAAATGACGCATGGTATCTTGATACACCTGATAGGCGATCAGAGCCGCTTCACCATGGGTTTGGATCATGCCTGGTTGGGAGGAAGGGGGGAGGTACTCAGCTGTCTGCTCGTCAGCGGCATAAGGATCAGGGGATCCGTTGGGGGGAACATGGGCTGAATAAGTCATAGGATGGTGTGGCTGAGAACGAGGTGAACTAGACGTTGAACCGGAGGTTGAGGTGCGAGCAGTCTGTTGAGCTGGCGAGGGTGCTTTAGGAGCTGCTGGAGAAGCCGATCGGGGCATCGGGGCAGGCTGAGCTGACGATCCTGATGATACCGGAGCAGGTGAGGATACCGACGCCACTGAGGAAGCTGAGGTCATTGAAGATCCATTTGATCCAGTGAATCCAACCGATTGAGCAGCAGCAGGGGAAGCCACCGGAGTTGCAGGTGTGGGTTGAGCTGTGGGCTTGGCTGGAGTTGCAGGCGTCGATCCGTTTTGAGATTGACCCGGTTGGGGCTTCGTTTCCAGCATCAGGGGGGGCAGCTTGCCGGTGTAGCCAACTGCCTCGGTATGGGGCCGAACTCCCCCGCCGTTGATCATCCAGGTGGTCGGCGAGAACGGGGGCTTGCGAGTCGTTTCCACCAAGCGGTTCAACTCCAGCTGCTGTACTGCTCGATCCTGGAAGAGAGCCGTTAACTTGAGCGAAGCTCCGTGGGTGATCAAGATCCCCAGACCTGTGAGCAGACCTTGCAGTCCACCTCCCTGACCATCCATCGCCACCGTGACAGGCTTTTGATCCGCCAGAATCTGATTGACCAAATTCGTCAGTACACTCTTCGGACCCAGTTCCACAAAGATCCGGGCTCCATCGGCATACATCGTCTCGATCTGGTGGACAAACTCAACTGAGCTGAGCAAGTGTTCAGACAATTGTTGGCGGACAGCGTCCAGATCGGTGGTGCTGTAGGGGCGAGCGGTAGCATTGGCATAGATCGGGAGCTGAGGCAAATGTAACTCCCTGGTTTGGATCGATTCGGCCAGAGCGGTTTGGGCAGGCGCAACCAAGGTGGAGTGGAAGGCCCCAGACACAGGCAGGACTTTAGCCAGGACCCCTTCAGCGTTTAAGCGATCCACCAGCTGCACGATGCTTTGCTTTTGACCGGAGACCACCGACTGCAAGGGTGCGTTGTGATTCGCAAGGACAACATGTTCTAAGCCTTTGATGTACTTGAGCACATCTTCCCGGCTGGCCTGGATCGCCGCCATCGCTCCATCAGCAAATTCACAGGCCGTGGCCATGACTCGACCCCGGATCTCAGACAATTGCAAGAAGTCGTGGCGCGAGAGTACACCCGCTGCATGTAGCGCAGTAAACTCCCCAAAGCTATGGCCAGCCACCATATCAGGTCGCAAGCCCAAGCGGGTCATCAGATCCAACAATCCAGTGGAAACCGTACCGATCGCAGGCTGGGCAATGTGGGTCTGCATCAACTGGCGCTTGTTGGCTGCTTCTTGATCCTCGGAGTAGGAACTGGGTGGGAAAATGTACTGGCTTAACAGGCGAGGCAGACGATCTTGCAGCTCCAAGTTGGCCACTTCAAAGGAATGACGCAGTTCAGGTAGATAAAGCGTCGCTTCCCGTAGCATTTCGGGATACTGCGATCCTTGGCCAGAGAACAAGAAGGCGACCTTCCCTGAAGCTTCACTCGATCCTTCACCCAGCTGAATATTCAGGGGCAGAGGTTCACGGCGCTGTCCGGCCAGATAGGCTTGAGCGATCTCCAGATCAGCGTTCAAGTGCTCCAGGCTATCGGCCACAATCGCCAGACAGACAGGTTGAGCCGATCGATCTTGAGCTCGCTGCGCATAGGTGTAGGCGAGATCGGCAAGACGGGGTTCAGCACCCTCCTGGAGGGCCTTCTGGAGACGACGTAACTCTTGGGTGAGGCCAGCTCGATCATCAGCCCGGAAGACCAACAGTTCACAGGGCCAGACTTCAGAACCCAGAGCATTCTCTTGCATCTGCCCTTGATATTCTTCAACCACCGCATGGAAGTTGGTGCCGCCAAAGCCGAAGGCACTCACCCCACCCCGCCGAGGATAACCGGGATGAGAGAACCAGGGTTGGGCATCCTTGAGCAAGTAAACAGGGCTGTCCGACTCCACCAAGGAATCCAGAGGATTTTCCACATTGCGATGGGGGGGCAACACTTTGTGGTGCAATGCCAAGGCCACTTTGATCAGACCTGCCACTCCAGCGGAACTCTTGGTATGGCCCGTCATCGTTTTCACCGATCCAACCATACAGGACTTCGCCTGAGCGGCATGATCCATCAGAGTTGTGGTGATCGTTTCAAGCTCTGCCTTATCCCCTGCAGCCGTTCCCGTTCCGTGGGCTTCATACATGCCCAGGGTGCTAGGTGAAAATCCTGCTTTTTGATAGGCACGGCTGAGAGCACGGCGCTGACCTGCAGGTCGAGGGGCTGTCATGCCCAACGCTTTACCATCACTCGATCCGGCAACCGCTTTGATCACCGCATAGATCCGATCTCCATCTCGCTCCGCATCTTCCACCCGCTTTAGGACCAACATGGCGATCCCTTCGCTGATACAGATCCCGTCTGCATTTTTATCGAAGGAGTGGGAACGGCCTCGTGGGGACAGGGCACGAGTTTTGCTGAAGCAGAAGTAGGCGAACGGGCTCTGACCGGCATCGACTCCACCCGCAACGGCCACATTGCTGCGACCACTTTCCAACTCAGCCACAGCCAGATCGACCGAAGCCAGGGAGGAGGCACAAGCCGCATCAACCGTAAAGTTCGATCCGCCAAAATCAAAACGGTTGGCGATCCGACCTGCAATCACGTTCATCAACAAGCCGGGGAAGGTCTCCTCCGTCCACTCTGGCAATCGATCCCAAACCTCATCCGGTGGCACATCAATGTAACGGGGAACCTCTGAACGAGTGGCATACTGACCGCCCAGATCGCCAATGCCACCCCCTGCACCGAGGATCACACAGGTATGTTCCCGATCGAAATGGCCATCGCCGTAGCCAGCATCTTCGAGAGCTCGCCGCACCGTTTCCAGAGCCAGCAACTGCATCGGCTCGATCGATTTCAACGACTTGGGTGGGATGCCAAACCGGAGGGGATCAAACGGAACATCCCCAATAAAGCCACCCCACTTGGAATAGATCCGGTCGCGGGCATTCCGATCAGCGTCGTAGTACAGTCGCCAGTCCCACCGATCTCTTGGAATTTCGGTGATCGCGTCTACTTTGTCAAGAATATTACGCCAGAAGGTTTCAGAGGCATGGGACTGAGGCAGCAACGTCCCGATCCCGATGATCGCAATATCGGAGGGCTTCGTCTTGGGCTTTTGCGGCTCCAGAACTTGTACCGGACGACTGACCGCCTGCTCCAGCAGCTCCATCGAAGCCACCGAGACCGACTCATGCAGATCCTTGACTGAGCAGACTTTATCCCGCAGGGTCGCCACTTGACCGATCATGTACATGCCTTCAGACAGCTGCTGATTGGGCTCAACGGTGATGATCTGGCCTTCTTTGTCGCGGGTTAAGCCTTTCGACGCAATCCGCAACCGACCGATATTCAACGCTTCTAGGGCATTCTTGATCTCTTCAGCTGAAGCCCCTTCCGCCAACATCTGCCGCCGGGTCGAGTAGAACTCATGCGCAAATGGGGTGACCGCACACCGAGTCGCATGACCTGGACCGGATTCCAAGTTGATCGTCCGATCGCACAACAGCGCTTGCTCCTGGAACTCTTGAACGATCGCGCCACCTTGAACCGCTTCCTGAGTGAACAGATAAGCCGTACCCATCAGCACCCCGATCCGAATTCCCTTAGCCATCAGCGGAGCCGCCATCGCCGCCACCATCGCCGCTGACCGAGGATCGTGGATCCCGCCTGCAAACAGAACATGCACATCGGCTTCAGCTCCAGCAGGCACCTCCGTTAAGAGGGTCTCAATCATGCTTTCCCAAAGCACAAAGCTGGAGAGGGGACCGACGTGACCTCCACATTCGCGTCCTTCAAACACAAACCGCCGTGCTCCCTGCTCCAGGAACATCTTTAGCAGACGAGGCACAGGCACATGGATGTAAGTCGCGATCCCCATTGACTCAAAATGAGCCGCTTGATCGGGACGCCCACCTGCAATCAAGGCAAACGGAGGTTTTACGGCTCGGACGGCTTCGATCTGGGCTTCTCGCAGATCTTGAGGGGCAAAGCCCAACATCCCTACACCCCAGGGCCGATCACCAACTAACTCTTTGGTTTTACGCAGGAGAGCTTCCACCTGCTTGCCTCGCATCAAAGCCAGGGCCAATAAGGGTAGGGCTCCCGCTTCAGTCACCGCATGGGCAAACTCAGCGGTATCACTGACCCGTGTCATCGGTCCCTGCACGATCGGGTATTGGGTGCCGTGGGACTGAGCCAAGGGCGCGTGAGGATGTAATGGCTTGAGCGCTTGGGCTTCTTGCAAGTTCTCCAAACTGATCCGCATCAGCGACTGGATCAAGCGACCTGTGGTTTTGAACCGATCGCGGAATTGCACCGCCAAGCCAACGGACTGACCGATCGGCCATGCTTGGATCCCTGGTTGTCCCCAGCCAATCTGCGGCTGAGCGACTCGATACCATTCCTGAGCGGCTTGTTCAGGATCCTCGTAGTTGACCTCGACGTTTTCAACCAACTGTTGGAGGGTTGAGATCACGCGGAAGCCGGGACGAGACAGCACTCGGCAAATGGCATGAACTCGCTCACCGATCGGGATCGCTTCCTGGCCATTCAAATTCGTCAAATGCTTGTGCCATTCACGCGGTAAGGGGGACTCCGGCATTAACCAGAGTTGATCGTCAAGCACTACTCCGGCTGCACCAGCGGCTCGACAGGCCGTGGTCGTATGCAAGCCAATCCCCCCCTGAACATACACAGGCAGGGACTGCAGGCGGAGCAACTTTTGCATCAGGATGAAGGCTGAATCTTCGCCAACCCAGCCACAACTTTCATGGCCTTTGGCGATCAATCCTGCACATAGATGGGTCAATTGATTCAGTTGGGCAACTTGACTTGCATCGGTAACCTCCAATAAAATCCGACGATTTTTAGAAATGGAACCAGACTCTAGCCAGGTGTCGAGGGCTTCAGTATCACGGGACCAAGCACAGATCACAATCCAATGATCGGTATTGGCCAAGCGATCTAACAGAGATTGATGGGAACTAATCTGATCCAATCGCAAACGGAGGCCAATCGAATGACCTTCTGTTAATGCCACTAGCCGATCTATATTCTGGGCCACTCGTTCATGTTCATCTTGAACACAAAATTCGAGATCGAGCAGTCCAGTTCCTCCAGCTCTGGCGGTTGCAATGGCAAGACCGGGATGATCAAGATTGGCGGGGTTGAGAGAGAAGCAAGCAAAGGTATCCATAAGCTCCGGGCTGAGTCCTGTGCTGTTGTGATAGGAGATGCTCTATCGTTTACCTACAAAGCAGGTGCGGCATACCACGAGGTCTATACAAAGATACACAATTAAGTAAATAAATGAAAACCTGCTTGAGTGCAAGAGCGTTTGATCGGAAAATCAAGGCCCCTGTGATGAAGCATTCCTTCCTCATGAATCCTAAAGGAGATTCTCAGACTTTGCAGGGCAGTTATCACTGCATTCATGTGATCCGAAGCACAAAAG
>CAZONZ010000151.1:0-2824 GCA_964581005.1 uncultured bacterium | reverse complement strand
CCTCCACGGGGATTATCAACATATGTCCAGACTCCATCAAATCGGGCTGCCACCCGTGGCCCAAAGGGATTAGCCGTTCCCAGGAAGAATCCATAAGGGCTAGAGATCATATTGCGAGCCCCTACGTTATAGATATTCCCAAAGCCTTGTCGATCCACAGGCAACCAATTTTCCCCATCAAAAGTACGCCAGAGCTCAAATCCCGATTGATGTTCCATGATCGTTTCGACTCCGACATTTTCCAGCAGGTGACGGGGACGTTCAGGCCAATGATCTCGCAACAGCCAATTGAGAATCAGACTCGAATCATAGGTTGCGATATAGAGCCAGTTATCATGAACCCCCAACTGCCAAAAATAACCGTTAAAGAAGTTACCAAATCCTGGTAAAAATCCACTTAAGGGATCTTTTCGGCCCTGAGGGGTGTCACGTGGCAGGCCCACAACCAGATCCCAACTATCATCCGGCCAGATCCGAATCAATTCAGCCGCTGCAGGCCCAATATTATTGATCCGATCGTAGCCCCCCCCTTGAATCCCGGTGCCCACATAGAGAGCCCCTTTGAAGGCTTGCATGGTTGCCACAATCTGATTGAGTGGCCCCCGATAGGCTCCCTTTTCGATCACGCGGGTCCAAGTGTAAGGTGGATCACCCTCGCAGTCACTGCGCCAGATCTGAAAACCCTGATTATTGAAGGTTCCAGCATAAATCTGATCGCCCAAGACCCCCATGCCAAACACCCCTTGATTGGTCGAATCCCCAAATCCAGGCTCGTTGATCGAGTACCAAGGCCCTCGCACCGGATCACGAGTTTCAAAGATCATCGGGATTTGGGCAAAGTTGTTTCGGCCCCCTGTAGCGGTGGTGGGAGAGGTGAGGAGCCGATCTTTGAAGGGGACCAGCAAACGAGTTCCGGTTGAAGACAGTTTCAGATCTTCATAGCTGGTCATGGGACTGAAGTTGAAGCCATCTTCCGATCGAAGAATAATCTGCCGACGGACGCGACCCGGAGCCCAAGGGGCAACATACAGAGCTGGTTTGGGATCAGACTCTCCTTGAAAAACGGTCATGGCTCGATAGCCGATCTCACGGGTGACTTCTTCACCGAGGGTGCCCATCACCATTGGGGCCAGCAAAACTTGTTGCCATTGCTGCTGGATCGGATCGTAGCGCCAGATCTGGGCTCGGCGATCGAGGCTGTAGATATCATCGGGACATTCGACCGGCCAAACCGCAATGTTACTGTCAGCATGAAAGATCTTGAGCATGCAGAAATTCGAGCGGGTGGTGCCGACATAGAGACAATTGTCAAACCAGCTCATGGAGTGGGCATAGCTGTTGTGGCCATCCCCAAAGCCGTTTTCACAGATCTGACGAAAGTGATGCAGCCGAAGTCCAGGATTAGGAGTTGGATCAATCGGTCTCTGTCGGGGCAAAACTGCAGTCATGGCTTGAATCTCAAGATCTTGAGCGTAGTTGGGAAAGGGACTGTCTTATACTATTTTGGAACCTTAAGGGGAAACAATGATGTCACGCCTTCCGATCCATCCGGCCAGCCCCTGGAGTCTCCTGATCCAACTTACCGCGATGATGATCACTGTGGGCTGTGGATCCACTGTAATCTCTAGCGTAGAACCCGACCAAGATCCTGGGGTTCAAGCCCATTCAGTCCTAAACCAAACCCCGATCCGTTTGCTGTATGAGGCGGGGACTGAAGAGCAGATCAATGGCATCGATATTGGAATTGCGTTTGCTTTAGCCCAAGGGGTTCCAGAGGATCAAATTGCTAATTACGTGAATAGTATTTTAGACGTGGGTACGATCGATGACCCAGAGACGCAGATCGGAAGTGATCCAATCGATCGATCAGATTTTGATGGTAATGGGATCAACGCAGAGATTTTTGATGCTGCCATCGTATTTGGATTAGATGAACTGAATTTGATTGGAGCTCCCAACAATGAAGCCACAATTACCAGTTTAGAAACTCTAATCAACACCGATCTTTCCCTGAGTCCTGACGGAACGTATGAGATTAGCGATCCTAATGCTGTTCCAACTCTCGTCCAACCTGAACTACCTGTGATCGAGATTGAAGCCACCGATGCTAATGCGTCTGAAGAGACTCAAGATCCCGGCCAGTTCACGATTCGTTTAGATGCAGCAGCTACTGCAGATTTGGATGTGGCCTACACCGTGGGTGGGACAGCAACCGATCCGGATGATTTTGATGCTGAGCCCGACTTGATCGGTACCATCACTATTCCAGCAGGTGAGACAGAGGTCACGATCACGATCACACCTGTTGATGATGCTGAACCCGAAGCAGATGAGACGATCGAGCTGACCCTGACCGAAAGCCCAACCTACACCTTAGGTGACTCGACAACAGCTACTGTGACGCTGATTGATGATGGAGATCCCATTCTATTTACCGATCCAAATTTGGAAGCTGTCGTTCGGGAGGCGATCGAGATTCCAACAGACCCCATTTTGCTAGCCGATGTTCAGAGTTTAACTATTTTGAATGGAATCGATGCCGGAATCACTTCACTTGACGGGATCGAAGCGTTAACCAATCTGAATCAGTTGTTTCTCAACACCAATACCATCGCTGATCTGAGCCCCCTTGCCAATCTGACAAATCTAACTCAGCTGCAGCTAGCGAACAATCAAATTAGTGATCTGAGTCCGTTAGCTAACTTGATCAATCTGACCGAACTCCAACTAGCCAGCAACCCAATTACGGATTTGACTCCACTCACTTCATTGATCAACTTAAATGATCTAAATCTAGCTGCAAACCAGATCGCTGATATCCAGT
>CAZONZ010000150.1:0-8889 GCA_964581005.1 uncultured bacterium | reverse complement strand
ATCTAAACTCCCGTTAAATAGTGACCTTCTTTGATCCCAGAGATCCGAACTTCCGTTAAATAGTGACCTTCTTTGATCCCAGAGATCCGAACTTCCGACTATTAGTGACCTTTTCCCGTTAAATAGTGACCTTCTTTGAGCGCTGAGATTCAGATTTCCGATCATTGGTGAACGGGTTTGATTGCAGAGATCAGGACTCCCGATCATTAGTGACCTTTTCCCGCTGCATAGTGAATTTCCGTGATCCCCGAATGCTACTCTGCTTGTCCAGCATGGCTCGTTTCGATCGCCGAGTACCGAGTGTTCTTTGACCGCTCAGCCACGAGAAGGATCCAAAGATCCAAAGGAGCCTGATCACAATGCTTGGTGTAGCGGTCATTGCCCCCGCGATCTAGAACCTTTTGAGTGACATCAAAAAACTTTTGAGTGACATCGTCTCAGACATCTTGATCCTGTTCTTCAACTGCGTCTACCGCTTGAGTTTTAGGGAGAGCCACGATCAGGGCCTCTAATACCCGGCTCACTCGACTCAGCTGTAACCCATAATCTGCCAGCACTGGACTATTCGGGATCACAGCATGACGAAACCCTAATTTCGAGGCTTCCTTCAACCGTTGCTCCAACTGAGACACAGGCCGCACCTGTCCTCCTAAGCCAACTTCCCCGATCAACACCGTATGTGGATCCACTACCCGATCCCGAAAACTGGCTGCAACCGCCACAGCTACCCCTAGATCCGCTGCAGGTTCCGCCACATTGATCCCGCCTGCTGAGGCAATGTACGCATCATATTTAGATAACGGGATCCCTACTCGCTTTTCTAAAACAGCCAGGATCTGGAGGAAGCGATTGGTCTCGATCCCTGTGGTGGTCCGACGGGGTGAACTGTAGCTTGTTGGACTGACCAAGGCTTGGATCTCCACCACCAAAGGCCGGGTTCCCTCACAAGCCACGATCGTTGCAGTTCCTGGAGCTGCCTCCTCCTGTTGAGAAATAAATAACTCAGACGGATTTTCCACTTCGACGAGACCCGATCCAACCATGTCAAAAACCCCAATCTCCTGACTTGCGCCGAAGCGATTCTTGACCGATCGCAACAACCGATGACTTTGAAACCGATCCCCTTCAAAATAGAGCACCGTATCTACCAAATGCTCCAACACTTTTGGCCCCGCGATCGCTCCATCTTTCGTGACATGGCCCACGATCAGTAAACTGACCCCTAAACGTTTGGCCGATCGCATCAAGGCACTTGTACATTCCCGCACCTGAGAAACGGATCCGGGTGCTGAAGTCAATTGGGACCAGAAAATAGATTGAATACTATCGATCACCGTCACTCGTGGACACAAACTCTGGATCTCCACCAAGATTGCTTCCAGATCGGTCTCGGCTAATAGATAAAGCTGATCTCCCGAAACCTCCAACCGCTCTGCTCGAAGTTTGATTTGTTGAGTTGATTCCTCCCCAGAAACGTACAGGATCGGAGCCTTTGCCGCTAACGCATTGGCCGACTGCAACAGCAACGTACTTTTCCCAATCCCCGGATCCCCCCCGATCAAAACCAGGGATCCCGCCACAATCCCGCCACCGAGCACGCGATCGAATTCATTGAATCCAGAGGAAAAACGAGGTTGAGCATCCGGTTGAATATCGGGCAAAAGGATCGATGCCTGGGCGATGCCGAGATTGGGGGATCCGGATGGTAACGGTGCAACAGCAGGTCGCTGAGATCGACTAGACGTGGGTACTGTATTTTCAACCAAACTGTTCCAACTCCCACATGCTGTACAGCGTCCCAGTTTCTTGACAAATTTCTCACCACATTCTTGACAGATCCATTCGGTTTTCGGTTTAGCCATGATCACATCTCAGAATTTTGCGGGATTGGGATAAAGAAAAACTGATTCAATACTCAGGGTTCTCCAAGCTTTTCTCTTCATTATCAGATCATCACGGGAAGATGAACAACTCTATAAAAATGCGCTGGTGCTCTATGATGAACGATCAACATAATTCATGCAATCCAACTTCATCACGATCCACATTCAGAAGATCCCTCTGGGCTGGAGTCGCGGGAGCAGTGACGATCGGGGTGTTGGTGGGAATGCCTCTTCTAGGGGATACTCCAGACTCGGTGATCGCCCAAACTCAGGCCAACTCCCCAGGCTTTGCCGAGGGGGATCCGTCGCCCGAAGCTGATGTCGAAGCTATTTTAGCGCTGTCAGGATTGCCTCCGGGTCGGGAAGAGATCGCGCTGGAATACATCGAGAGCAACTGGAAACCAGACCTGATCCCTATGTTGCTGGATTCGGTGACCCTCCTGCGTCGATCTCCCTATATCCGCAATGTTGTGACTCTATTGGAAGTCAATACGGGTCAAGATCATGGCTACGATGTTCAGGGCTGGTATCAGTGGCTTTGGAATCAACCTCCACTGGAGCATCCTCTCTATGATGAATTCAAATCCATTTTCTATAGTGCGATTGATCCCCGCTTTGGAGCCTATTTCGATGGCGATGCTCCGCGAACGATCCGCCTCGATGAGGTGCGCTGGGGAGGTGTTCGCCAGGACGGGATCCCCCCTTTACGCAATCCCAACATGATCGCAGCGGATCAAGCAGACTACCTGGACGAGGATCATGTGGTGTTTGGGATCGCGGTGAATGGTGATGTTCGCGCGTATCCGAAACGGATCCTGGCATGGCATGAGATGTTTGTGGATACGGTGGGTGGCGTTCCCGTTACAGGGGTTTACTGTACCCTCTGCGGCACGATGATCCTGTATGAATCTGAGTTGAATGGCGTCGTGCATGAATTTGGCACCAGTGGGTTTCTCTATCGATCGAATAAGTTGATGTATGATCAGGCAACTCAATCCCTCTGGGTCACCTTGCTGGGCCAACCTGTGATTGGATCTTTGGCCGATCAGGATCTAACGCTTGAACATCTGAGTGTGGTCACGACAACCTGGGGCGAATGGCGACGGCGGCATCCAGAGACGCAGGTGCTCTCGATCGATACAGGCTACAGCCGTGATTACGGAGAAGGGGTGGCCTATCAGGAGTATTTTGCGACCGATGAGCTGATGTTCAATGTGCCGGAGTTGGACGATCGCTTGGCCAACAAGGATGAAATTTTGGGCTTGTTGTTCCCGGAAGAAGGGGATCAGCCCCTAGCTGTCAGCGCTGAGTTTCTGCGTCAACGTCCGGTTTATCATGATCAGGTTGGATCCTTGGACTTAGTGGTCCTGACCGATCCCACAGGAGCCAATCGAGTCTACGAAAGTAAAGGCATCGAATTTCAAACCTATGATGGAGATCGATCGGTTGAGGATGAGCAGGGTCAGATCTGGGCTGTATCTGAAGATGTGCTCACAGGTCCAGATGGCCAAGAGCTCAATCGCTTGCCTGCGTTCCGGGCCTTTTGGTTTGGCTGGTATTCGGCTTATCCTCAAACTCGATTGGTTCAGTAGGTGCTGACAGATTGGAGTTTTTGCATGAAGGTGATGCACTTGGATCGATATTCCTTCTCACTCGGATCCGTCCCCTACCGCAGGTATCGATCCATGCTGATGCTGGCGATCTTGGGGTTGGTCTTGCTCTTCACGAGTATTTGGATGGGGAGTACCCGATCTTCTGCGCTAGCGACTTCTGTCAAGACGGATCATGTTGAGGTTGAACTGATCAGTGAGGTGGAATCGGTCCAAGCGGCAGCTCCGTTTTGGGTCGCCCTCCGATTTGAGATTGAGGAAGATTGGCACCTATATTGGCGTAATCCTGGAGACTCTGGAGCCAAACTCGAAGTGGATTGGACGCTGCCGACGGGGTTTAAAATCGGTGAGATCCTTTGGCCCTATCCCGAACGCCTGCCTGCGGGTCCATTGATGAACTTTGGCTATGAGGATGAAGTCCTGTTTCTCTCGGAAGTGATCCCTCCTGCAGAGATCGATCCT
The DNA here is from genome assembly GCA_964581005.1 of uncultured bacterium. Taxonomy (GTDB): domain Bacteria; phylum Cyanobacteriota; class Cyanobacteriia; order Thermostichales; family Thermostichaceae; genus CAZONZ01. Next base: position 4,934 of record CAZONZ010000150.1, on the reverse strand, counting down.
GCTGAGCCGATTCGCTTCCAGGCAGACGCCTCTTGGTTAGTGTGTAAACTGGATTGCATTCCAGAGTCAGGGGTTATGGAGCTGGCCTTACCTCAACTAGATGTCAATGCCCTGCCTGATCCGCGCTGGAGCGAAGACTTTGAACAGACTCGCCAAAAACTGCCACAGCCCTTTCCCTGGCCGATCCGAGCAGAACTGACTCCTCAAGATCTGATCCTGCACATGGATATTTCTGGGCTAGAGGCGGGGCAGATTGAACAGGTTAATTTCTTTCCAGATCTGGATGGAGTGATTGTCAATGCCGCAGAACAGCAGCTCCAGATCCATGCTGATGAATTAACCCTACAGATCCAGAGAGGGTATCTACCCAGCCTGGAAGCGGTGACTGGGGTTGTGGTGATCCGAGAGCAGATTGATCAAGGTGTGGTGGATCAGGCGTTTTCGATTGAGGCTGCAGTCACTCATGAAGCTGCAGGTACGGAGGGTGCTCAACAGGCTGGGACTGAATTTGGCAGCCGTGAGACGCTTTCTGGATCCTCCGGTTCTCCCGCTGCATCCGCTTCGCTACCTCTCTGGCAGGTGTTTGGCCTAGCGTTTTTGGGGGGAGTGATCCTGAATCTGATGCCTTGTGTCTTTCCAGTGCTCTCGATCAAGGCTCTCAGTATTGCCCACCAAGCCCAACGATCCCCTCAGCATGTCCGGTTACAGGTGCTGGCGTTCACTGGAGGAGTTCTCAGTAGTTTTGCTGGATTAGCAGGAACTTTATTGATCTTGCGATCCTTTGGCCAGCAGATCGGTTGGGGCTTTCAGCTACAATCGCCGCCGTTTGTGATGATGATGGCGTTTTTGTTGTTTGGGGTAGGTCTGAACCTCTCTGGTGTGTTTGTGGTGGGATCGCGGTTGATGGGGGTTGGCCAGCGGTTAACTGAGCAACCAGGCTATCTAGGGGAATTCTTCAGTGGTGTTTTGGCAACGGTGGTAGCAACTCCCTGCACAGCTCCGTTTATGGCAACTGCGATCGGTGCTGCCTTGATCCAACCTCCCTTGGTGGCGATGGCGATCTTTCAAGCGCTGGGGCTGGGACTGGTGCTTCCCTATGGAGCGATCAGTTTGATGCCAGGATTGCAACAACGGTTACCGAAGCCTGGGGCCTGGATGGAAACCTTGCAACAACTTCTAGCCTTTCCCTTGTATGGGGCTGTCGCATGGTTGATCTGGGTTCTGACCCAACAAGCGGGCACAACAGCTTTAGCAGCAGCGTTAACGGGAATGATCCTGATTGCCATGGCGGCTTGGAGCTACCAGAAGACTCGGATGGGATCGGAGCTCTGGCAACGGATCGGTGTCGGGAGCAGCGGGATCCTTTTAGGCGTGGCTCTCCTACTCACTCAAGTGTCTAGTGTGACGCCTGTGGCCCCTCTTCCGTCCAACGCTGACATGGCCAGTATCTCAGGATCTTCAGGTTCGGGATCGGCTGAGACAGGATCGATTGCCTGGGAGCCCTATTCCCCAGATCGACTGGAAGAACTTCGACAGACAGATAACCCCGTGTTCGTCAACTTTACAGCAGATTGGTGTATTACCTGCTTAGTGAATGAACGGACAACTTTTAGCCAGCCTGAGGTGGAAGCCGCGTTTCGTCGTTACCAGGTGGCCTCGTTGAAAGGAGATTGGACCCAACGGAATCCCCAGATCACGGAAGCCCTGGAATCCTTTGGCCGCAGTGGTGTCCCTCTCTACGTCTTGTATCCGGGTGGACCTGCTGATCCGATCCTCTTACCCCAACTGCTTTCGGTCAATCAGATCACTCAGGCATTCGCGGGTTTGTAGTCTAGCTGAGGATGTACTCTGCTCCTGATCCGATGATTCCCTAGTTAGGGGGACATTCCCTCTCAGCATCTCCTTCGATATTCGATACTTATTCCTCTATTGTGCAACGCCAAAAAAAAGGTAGAGAGTCGCACTTCAGCTACGAACATCTCTACCTTTGGGGTGTAGTGATCAGGATTATCAAAAACCCCGTTTGCGGTTAACACTGGGGGTTAGCCCATTGCTTCCAGATAATCCCGGACTCGATTGCGACGCTTGGGCTGACGGAGCTTTTGCAGAGCTTTGGCCTCGATCTGGCGTACTCGCTCACGGGAAAGATCCAGGGCACGGCCAATTTCAGCCAGGGAATAGGTACGACCATCCCCTAGACCAAACCGCATCCGGATTACATCGCGTTCACGAGAGGTTAGATCATCCAACAACTGCTGCAAATCTCGATGCAGAGCTTCCCGCATCATGGTTTCTTCTGGGGAGATATCGTCGGTTTCCAACAGATCGCCCAGTTCTGTGTCTTTGTCTTTGCCAACTTTGGTTTCCAAGGAAACAGATCGAGGCACCCGGACCAGCAACTCGCGCACTTGGGGAGGCGTCATGTCCAATTCAGCGGCAATATCCTCGATCGTTGGGGTGCGACCTTTCTCCTGTGAGAGTTTGCGTTGCGCTTTCTTGATCTTGTTGAGTTTTTCCGTGATGTGGACAGGGAGACGAATGGTACGGCTCTGGGTGGCGATGGCGCGAGTGATCCCTTGACGAATCCACCAGTACGCATAGGTACTGAAGCGATAGCCTTTCTTGGGATCGAACTTCTCAACCGCCCGCTCTAGGCCGAGTGTGCCTTCCTGAATCAAATCCAGCAGTTCCAGACCCCGATTTTGATATTTCTTGGCCACGGAAACGACCAGCCGCAAGTTGGCTTTGATCATATGCTCTTTGGCCCGATCGCCGGTGCGCTGAATCTGCTGCAGTCTTTCTGGAGTCAGCTCTGCCCATTCTGGCAACTTGTGAACGGCTTCCACCCACTCAGAGAGGGTCGGTTCCCGTCCTAACTCCTTGTAGATCTGGTAGCGGACCTCCAGGAGCTTCATGTAATCCTGAACCTTCTGAGCCAGAGCCACTTCTTCGTCCCGTCCAAGCAGAGGAACGCGCCCAATCTCTTGCAGATAAAGCCGCACCAGATCAGTAGAACGGCGAGCGGTGTCTTCCTCTACTACATCGGTGTCCATCAAATCGACCTCAACCCCCAGGGTCTCTGGATCGGCTTCCAGCAGAACATCCTGGACTTCAAGATCGTGCGGCTCAGGCTCGTAGGTAGGCATGTATGGGGTAGCTGTCATGATGATAGTGGCTGCCTCGCAAATAAGGATCAGCGCATAAGTGCTCCGCTTGAGACTAGAATGCCCCAGCCTTCGAGGCGAAGACCGTTGGCAGAGCATCAGATGTCGAGGTTGGGTGGATCACAGCAGTGAGACTGGAAAGGATTGCCCAGGAACCCAAATGTAAAGTTCCTTAACAACTCTTTAGAGACTCGTTACCTAGCTTACCCAACCTGTACAAAATCAATTATAGTAGAAAACTATCGCCTGATCATGAGATCTTGCGTAGTAAGGATTGATCTCCACGGGACGGCGGATTTGCAGAAGGGCGCACCGAGCCACAGCTTGGAGATGATAAAGATATTGTTGAGAAGTGACGGCTAAGGGTGGCAAGGATATTCGATCTAGAGTGATGTGTTAGCAAATACGCCGTTGCCAGAGACCAAGATAGCAGATCCTGTCAAGGGCTGCCAGTGGACGTTATCCTGGGTAAAATCACCTCCTGTTTCGATCGAAGGTTTGCTGTAGATATGGCTGTTGCAGAATGGGTGACTCCACCGCTGATCTCAACCTCAACCCTGTTCTTGACGCTGCTCATGGGGATCGGCTTGTTTTTCTTTGTGCGGGCGTCGGGCAAGGATCGAACTGAAACTCGTATCTATGAGCCTAAAGGAAGTTTGGACGAAGTGGCGGCTCAGGTGCGAGCGTATCTGGAGCAGCGATCCTATGTGCTGGTGGATCGAGATGATCAGGGGATTGCTACGTTTCAGGGACGGGGGCAGCCCAGTTGGTTTTTGATGATGTTTTTGGTGGGGGTCACTGCAGCGGGGTTGGCCTGTTTAGTGTTAGTGGTGGTGACGCTGCGACCGACTTGGCAACCGCTGGCATGGTGCATCCTGATTGCTGCCCCTCTGGCAGGGATCTATTATCGACAACGCAGTCAACGGATCGAGATCGTGCGTCTTCGCCTTGAGCAAACCGATCCGAATGCAACAACTGCTGAGGAGCCTCTAAAGTCTCAGGTCCAGCTCACGATCCAGGGACACCGGGATGAACTCAGAACGCTGGAAAAGGGACTGGAATTACAATCTCTGGAGCGTTGATCTGAGATCGAGGCATGGTAATCGCATCAAAATAGTCATTAAACTTCTGTAACGAATTGGCAACGAACACAAAGACTGATCTCAATTTGATCGGGCTGTCACCCACTCTTCTGGGGGATGGGTAGAGTACTGGGTTAATGGCTGACGATCTTTCGTTAACCTCAAGCCCGTTGATCTTAAGCACAATGACAAGAGTTATGCCGATCCTAATCCAACAGATCGAGCCAGATGCTTGCAGTCTCATTCTCATCATCCCCAACCATTCTCCACAGGGTTTACTCCAACCCCGATCCACCGTCGAGTTCCTTCCCATCATGATCGAGACTATCGCTTCCGATCGCTTTATGAATTTCCCTTTATGAATTTCCCTGAGGCCTAACCCATATTCAAGCTTTGCCACTCCTCCCCACAACGAGATTCCCAAACGAAACTTCATCTTCAAAAAATCTTTACTATCTTCACGATATTTTGATAAGAGGCTGCAGACCAAGTCCCCAAGGATCCTCAAGAGATTTTCAAAAGCTGATCCCTGATTGATTCTCGTAATCGTTCAAGTTTGCCTCAATGCTCATGATCCTCAGCTATGGGTTGGGCGGTGTGCTGAGCTGATCCAGTTCGTCTTGCAGAATATCAAGGTGACATCCTCCCACACTGAATCAAAGATTACAGTGTGGGCTTCCAAGAATCA
>CAZONZ010000149.1:0-8952 GCA_964581005.1 uncultured bacterium | reverse complement strand
GCCACACTAAAGGTTCGGGCTCGATCCAAGTGAGTGGATCGATCGGCCATCAGTGCTGCGACCATCGGGATCAACAATCCAAACCCAGCCCCCTCGACCAGCGCTCCGATCAGAAATAGCTCGGCTGAATGGGCCAGACTGAGGATCAGCATCGACGTTGTAAAAAGGATCAAACTCAAACTGATAAATAATCCTCGCCCTAAGCGATCTGATGCTTGGCCTCCGATCACCCGGATCATGAAACTTGCCACGGCTGTTGCTGAATAGAAAAAGCCGGGATTTAACTGCACATCCGCTTCCTCGATCAACAACGGCGCAAACGAGGTTAAGGTTCCAAACGCGATCCCCATCAACAGCATCATCAAGGCAATGGTTCGGATCCGATCAGCCCGTAACAATCCCCAGTACTCCAGCTTGACAGTTGCCTCCTGATCTCCCTCTTGCGCCGGTTTAGCAAAACTCTCCCGGATACTGAGGGTACAGAGGATGCCGATCACGCCTAACCCTGCTGCACCTATGAATAAAGGCACATACCCCAGCGCTTCATACACCAATCCCCCGACCGCAGGCCCAATCCCTTGTCCGATCGGATTCACTAGCGTCATCACCCCTAGCAACTCACCCCGCAGGGCTGCAGGAGCTAGATCCACCACCATCGTCACAAATCCAGCGGCAAAGGCTGCAATACTGATCCCATGAAACGCCCGCACCACGATCAGCCACTCCACGGTTTGCGTGATCAGATAGCCCAGTGGAGCCAAGATCACCACGCCCATGCCAATCAGCAACACCACCTTCCGCCCCCGTCGATCGGACAGCTGACCCAGCCAGGAGCGAGCCCCCAACATCCCGATCGCAAACGCTCCCATCACCAACCCCACCTGATGCCCCGTGGCCCCTGTCTTGCTGATGAACAAGGGAAGGATCGGCAACTGCGAGGTTAAACTAGCCCAAAATAAGAGCCCTGCCCCAAACAAGATCAAGAGGTTTCGCTTTAGGGCAGGATCCAAGCTTCTCAAGTTCTTCAAGTACCCTCGCCATGTAATGAAGTGTTAAGTCCAATCTAACGTTTTGATCAGATCATTCCCTGGACCCTCACTGCGCTGATCCACCCTTTCAGCTAGAGATGACGCAAAATTGGATCCGAAGCGGCCCGCTTTGAGTTGCTCAGGCTATGCTGATCGGCGAGCTAGCAAGTTTTGAGACCCAGAGGTGTTGGTGATCTGCATCCATTCTCAACACACGAGGGCACTCCACACTAGGCAGGATCGAGGGGGGAATCATGTCACATAACTACTATCAACAACTGGGTGTTTCACCCCAGGCCACACCGGATCAGATCAAGACCGCCTATCGAGAGCTGGCCAATCAAGTCCACCCCGATAAACTCCCACCCGACACCTCCCAACGAGTTCGATCCCTCGCCCAACAAGAATTTCTCGATCTCCAAACGGCCTACCGCACCCTGATCGATCCGAGTTTACGCCAAAGCTACGATCATGAGCGGCTCAATGCCCCAGTCTTACCCACGCAGGAGTGGTCAACTCCCCCCTATCCGGATCCCACCTTAATGACCCACTTGCCCCTGGCCGACTCAGATCCTGATCCGAGGCAAGCTCTTCATTGGCAGATCCCTCTTGCCACTGGTTTACTCGGCTTTGCTCTGGGGCTGGGACTCGCAACCGTTCTCAACCGGATCCGGGTTCCAGAGTGGGTTCCCGCCTCAGCCGCTATCCCGATCGCAACTCAACTCAACCCTGATACTCAGAGTGCTCAGTCCGATCCAAGCTCCGATCCAAGCTCTGAAGCAGTCTCTCCCTCAGATCAGCTTCCTGCAAACACTTCAGAACAGGCCGCAGACACTGATGCAGTCGAGAGTGATCTGAGTTCTGCTGCTGAACAGGTCACAACAGCTGAACAGGTCGCAACAGCAGCAACGCCTGATCCGCTTAACCGTGAACCTGCTGATCCAGAGAGTCCAGATAGCTTCACCCTAACAGCCACTCAACTCAATCGATTTGTCGAGATCTTGATCCAGATGCAGCCACTTTTGGAGGCCACCACTCGCCGCATGGAAAAGGCCACCACGCCTGCAGCCCGTTCAGAGGTTGAGCGCCAATTTGAAGTCGCAGCCACGAAAGTGATCGAATCCAACGGTCTCACCCCTACGGAATATCAACAGATCTCGATCCAGGCTCGCCAGGATCCGGAACTCCAAACTCTGATTACAACCGTCGCCGAACAGCTTCTGGAGGTTGATGACTTCTCCCCCACCCCCTAACCTGGTTCGGATTCACGATCAACTCTGCAGATCACGTCTTTGGAGATCAATGTTTGAGATCAGCTTTTAAGATCAACTTTTGAGCTCAACTAGCTGCCAATGGATTCACAGAATGACTCGCTCGATCCATCTCAAACCTCCGAGGTACTCCCGCCAGAATGCGATAGCGTTTGGCGGTGATGGGGGATAGGAGCGGAAGTGCAAGGGGTTCGATGTCCCCTCTGACACGTTGGACTAAGCCCACAACAATTCGTGTTATGTTTTGTATTTTCAGAAGTAGGGAGAAAAGACGTTATAGCAATGGAGTTGCCTGATGCAACGTGAAAGCAGCTCAAGCTTGAGATCAGTCTACCCAAACCTAGGCTATCATCCCCAGACCTTAGATACCTGCATTGAAGCCGATGTGTTTGAATTTGCTCTCTTAGGGCAAAAAAGCAATAGTGGCAGACTCCAAATGAGTACCCGTTTGACCCAGGGTGCCCGACAGTTTTGTATAGCAGGGATGCAAGATACCCATCCATTTGACAGTGTGAGGGAACTCCCCGAAGAAAGTTCCCTTGTTGATCGCAATACAGCTTTGGGGTAGCAGCGGGGCAGGAATGCTAGTTCATCCTGTCTAAGCCTTAGTTAACCGTGTAGCCAGCGTCTTCCAGGGTCTTGATCGCAACAGCCACGGATTCAGGTTGCAGTGGGTACTCCTCTGGGCTATTGAGATGTTTAGCAATGATCCCTCGAACTTGCTGCAACACAACCTCTTGAAAAGTTGCTTGGAACTGGGGATCGTCAATGGCATTCATGGCTTTTTGCATGGTTTGGATCCCGTTGATAAAGCAGAACTCAGCACACCAGTTGTTGGGGTGCTTCATCTCCAGCGGCATCAAGGACTGAGTCGGAACCTCGGCAGCCAGTGTAACAGGCTGAACACCAAAGGTAACAAACAGGATCAGCAACGTTGTTAAACAGACTTTGAACAGTTGTCTCATGATCACATGACCTCATGCAAGAACGTAACGATTAGGCGGTTAGGAGGATTGACCTGGATTCATGGGTTCAATAGCCCTCCAGTGGGGAACGTGTTGATCAGCTCGTTCTGTCAACTTTCTCATCTTGGCAAATACGATGGATCCGTACCATAAGCTAGATTTAATCATCATGTGCATAAGGATGCTGCCACTGTCGATCTAACGCAGGCTGGGCAACCGGGATAGATCGTGCTTGACCTCAAAGGCTAGCTCTCGATTGTTGGGTTCGGTTTTTAAGGCTTTGCGGAGATAATATTCAGCCTTGGCATGATCGCCAACCTGGATCAACACGTTACCCACACGAGCATAGACCAGAGCCAAGATATGGATCGCATCCGAGAGGGTTGGGAACTGCTGCTGTAATCCTTCTGCGGTTTGGAGGGCTTGAGTGTACTTTCGATCGCGGAGGAATGTCTTGATCTGACTGATCCCTTTATCAATCTGACGCCGCTCAGCTTCGGTTGGATGCCGGGGGCCAGGTTTGATCACCACTCGCGGATCGGAATAAGTGGATCGAGATGCGCTAGGGGTTGAACGGGGGGTCGATTCATCCTGAAGTGTGGGTTGGTAGGATTGATCAAACGCACGACGCCGATCCGGATCGCTTAAAACTTGATAGGCTTCGTTGATCTGTTGAAACCGCTCACGGCCCGCTTCACCTGCAAGATCAGGATGGTATTGGCGTGCTAAACGGCGAAATGCCTGCTTGATCTCAGCTGGATCAGCCGTGGGCGAAACGTCCAAGATCTTGTAGTAATCCATACCAACTTGGGATCAGCGAAAGTAGTTCTCTATCAGCCTAGACTAGACTTCTGAGGATCTTCCAGTGACATTGGAGTGGGATGAGGGGAGAGTCCAAGCAATTCAGCTTAGGCTAAAGGGTTAGGTCTGGATTGAGGTAACAGCTTGGGTTGCCGATCGATACTCCAGCAGCCTCAATGACATCCTAGAGAGCTATAACGAGAGCCACAACAGATCCAACAGATATGCTACGGCCTAGACCCTAGGATCAAGGTGGGAAAGAATGTTCAGGGCAGCTGGGAGAATCTATGCAAGGTTTTTTTGATATACCTCGTTGAGATCCTTGCCAGAAATAGAGTAGAACGATAGCAATCCAGCTAAAAGACTTCCACCCTATGTCTGATCAGATCCAAGCACGGTTAGCCCTAACCCATCACAACTCTTATCGGGCACAGGAAATTGCCTCTGCACTGATCGCCTTCGGGTTTCAGATCCACTGGATTGCGGCACGGGGCATTAGCTTCAGCGGTTCTCAAGCCCTATTTGAGCAAACCTTCCAAACCTCTGTCCAGAACACTAATGGTCGCCTTAGCTTTGAGCACTCCCCCGTGATCCCTCCGAATCTCATGAATGCTGACCCGATCGTCTATCTTCCGACCCGGATCGAAATCCATGCCTAGGCCAAGCTTGCTTGAAACAGAAGTCTAGGAGCTTAACCCCTCAACCCTGATGTGGCTCAACCCTGATGTGGCGGAACCTGATCGGGCCAGAGAGGATCCCTCACGGGTTGATGCAAGCGAATTAACTTAGGCGCTCCAGGTTCAACTCCGTCCGGGACAGGCTTGATCAGTTCTTTCGCTGAGAGCCCTCGCAAAACCAACTCATTCCCTTGCCAACGGGCTTCAAGGATCCCTGTATCAGCCCAATCCTGCCAACGTGGATCGTCAGACAATTCAGCCGGAAGCAAAACCTGAATAGCTTCAGTGACGGATCGCCGGGATCGATCGGTTTGTTTCAGCTCTTCGACTTCCCCTTCGTAGCGTTGTTCAACTTGATCGGGCTCAGCGAACTCCTCTGCTCCCGCTGGATGAATCGGACTCCGGACCAGATCCAACTGCCGCCCTGATACGGGACTATGAATGTGATAGCGATTGCAGAGCTCAGGAAGATCGGCTAAAGGGATCAACCGCTCCCGCCGACCGTGAGTTAGCACTACATGTTGCGGGCGCAGAGTATGGATCACTTGGACCACATTGCTGCTATCGCTATGACTATGCCAGAAACACCGCTCAATCTCGATCTGATCCCGTAGCCAACGCGGCCATGCCGAGAGTGGGGGGCTCATGGTGATCTCTTGAAAATGTAAGAGTTGCAACGGCAAAGTAGCAGCTTCAGTTTCAGACTCATCCCGATCATGATCTGTTGTGAGTGCTGCTAACCGCGTTTCCAGTGCATACCAAAGTGGGATCCAATCTTGAGTTGAACCCTCCGCATGGCAGAGAATGATCCCTGGTTGCCCTAGAATCTCAACCAGATCCTGATGATGATGAGGCAGTGGTCGAACATGCGGATAGACCCGATCTTCCCAAAATAAAGCCTGATGCTGCGTGAAGTTCTGGACCGATTGCGGGAATTCAGCTAGGTGTTCTTGGTAAAGATCACATCCGCGTGCCACAGCAGGATCGATCCAGAGGGTGAATTCTGAACCAGATCGGGTGAAGCGATGATGGGTTTTCAGTAAAAAGAGAAGTTCTTGCCCTAATCCTACGGCAGGTACGGGCACTAAAATGATCCGGCCTTCTTCCAACGTTGTGGCTAAGCGTTCCACCAAGCGACTTTCTAATTGACGGCGGGAGGGATAGCGATCAACGCCTAAGGTTGCTTCGATCAGTAAGACATCCGGTTGCCAGTGCCGCAAGGACATGAGATCTAAGCCTTCACTAAACCGGGTTGAAGCCAGGGAAAAATCACCTGTATAAACACAAACCAGCGGCGGTGATACCCTCGCATCCTGAAGCACAGCAACAGCCGCTCCGGGTAAGTGGCCAGCCTGAAAAAACGACAGGGTTAGATCGTCTCCCACCACAGCAGCTCGGTTGTAAGGCAAACAGCGCAAGGGCGGGAACTCTCTCGATCGAGATCCTAGCTCAAAGGGATCCTCACCTTTCCTACGAGTGGGGGGCGAGTCCGTTGGGGGTGGATCCTCGTGAGATCTCGAAGGATCTTGCGTATGCTGGTGTTGAAGCGGCCATAATCCAGAGGCAAACCGATAGGTGATCCGAGTGCTGTAGATCGGGACATCGGGATAGAAGCGATGGAACCAGGGAAGGGCTCGTAGATGATCTGGGTGTGCATGGCTACAGACGACCAGATCTGGCGGACGGGGCAGATCCCGCAGCGGTTGAGGATCGTGGAGACCGCAATCCAGCAAAATGGCATGAGATCCCATTTCGAGCCAATAGCTGCAGCCTTCTTGGGTTTGATCCACCCCTAGGGGCCATAACCGGATCGCAAGGGGGTCAATAGGTTTGTGTTCAGATCGCGTCAGAGATTTTGGAGCCACTGCCCCATGCCCTCAACTCATAGCCTCGATCCTATTCGATCAATCCGATGATTAGGAACGGACACCCCAGTCAAACCCAGTGGCGCAAGAAACGGGGCTTTGATCTCAGTCCAAGGATCTCAGCCCAAAGATCTCAGCCCAAAGATCTCAGTCCAAGGATCTCAGCCCAAAGATCTCAGTCCAAGGATCTCAGTCCAAGGGTTATTAGGAAACAGACGATACAGTTTCCAGTGGGTATGGCTTGTAATGTGAAGTCATACTTTGTCCTTTCTGTAATCCTCTCTCTGATCTATGGAATCCAATACGAGTACCGACTCTCAACGTCAGGAACGCTATCTCGATTTGATCGATCGCTTACTGAAGTGTCCCAGTGGCAGTGAACCAGAGATTTTAGATGCTTCTCCTGAGCTTCTAGATGCTGGGTTTGTTCAAGTCTTGACCCAAACAGCTGCCTATTTTGCTCATAACGATAACCCTGAATCAGCTAAATTCTTGGTTTTTATTGCTAGGGAATTGGCTCGCCAGTTGGATCTATATCCTACACTCAAAGACGCCAAAAGTGATGAGGACATTTGACGAGGAGGTTGAGGTAAAAGTGGTGACACAGGGGCAAGATTGGATGATCACTGAGGATGGGCAATGCCAAGTCTGTTCAACGCCTCGTGACTGGGACTTATTAGAAACTCCTTACCGCTTCCACCGTTTCCTGACTCAGATCGAAGATCTTCTTCAAGACACGACCCATCATGATGACTGTTGGCCAGCCCTTCGCCGTTTGGTCCGAAAACTAGTTCTGAACTGTTATTGGTTACATACACAATACCCTGAACCTACGACCATCACTGATGTTGCGATCCAGACCCTTTATGATGAAATAGGATATCCTCTAACGGTCCAGACCAATACTTATCTTCCTGGAGTTGTATCTCCTATCCATAATCATGGGACTTGGGGAGTCGTTGCTCTATTAAAAGGGCAGGAGAAAAACACCTTCTGGCGACGGACCCCGACCAAGGAGTTTCAAGACAAAATTACTGCGGTTGGAGAGAAAGTTTTTAGCCCAGGGGATGTGATTAGCTTTGCCCCTGGTGCGATCCATCGCGTAGAAGCAGTTGGGGATAGTCCTATGGTGACGTTTAATATCTATGGTGAAACCGACCACAAGGCCCGCTTTGAGTTCAACCCTGAGAGCCATCAAGCAAAAAACTTCTAGACTTTAGCTTAATGTTTCATTAGTTCTGGATCTTCTGGTAAATGGGTCTATAGATGGGTGATCGAGGATCTGTGATCCGGGCATGGAAGGGTATATGATTTCTATAGATTGGCGGAGGAGTAAAGATGGACATTGACAATTATGACCAGGCGATCGAGCTACAACACAAGTTGGAACAGGCACTGCCTATTCGGGTACGCCCTCGCAAGCAATTCCTCAAGGCACTCAAGGATGAGCCGATCACAGCAGATACCTGGTTGGAAGTGGATTCCGTTATGTATGCAGGAGACGCGGGAGGCATTATGGTGATGATAAAGTCCCCTGTCTTAGGGCAGAAAGAGGTCTTCTCCGTCTCGTTGACCCATGTTGAGGTTGATCCCGATCATGAGCTGGCCTCTGAGGTGAAGAGATACCAAAAACACCGCACCCGCCAGCTGATGTTACAAAATCGTAAAGGGTTTAGTGAGATGTTGGATTCCTCTAACCGGAAACGGCGTCGCCCTCCTAAGGGATTTTGAAATAAGATCAAAGAATGTGCTGGCGATGAAAGATCCTGCAGCTTATGATACGCTTCCTTTTTCCCTGTGACGTGCTCAAACCCAAGAAACCTGATGAGGTTTTTACTGATCAAATGGATGCGTTCAGAACAGCTGGATTTGAGACTTCTATTCTCTCTCTGGAATCCCTCCATCAAGAGCAGTATAAGGTTTTTCCTGAAATTTCTGGTAGTCCTATAAAGGTAAGGATGCATTATAGTGATGGAGAAAAATAGAAGGTTGCCCCAATATGATTCTCCAAACTTTTGGAGAACGATAAGGTCTTCCTAACAAACCGAGAGATCCTCTGCCTTAATGTGTTGTTCAATCGTTCAATTGCATTGGTCTTACCACTTGCTTTTGCAACTGGTTTATGACGCTTTGAAGGCAATACTCCCACGTAAGATTCATAAAAATCTGTGAAACAAACTGCACATTGACGATAGACGGGCGGAAGTTGTTTCCAGAGCCTTTTAACTGCTTTCTTCCCGCGTTTTCCAATATAGGCTGCTATCACTTCGCGAGTATCAATATCGAGCGTTATCCAGACCCAGATTTTTCTACCCTTGAAACCTACAAAGCTCCACAGCTCGTCA
>CAZONZ010000148.1:6280-9036 GCA_964581005.1 uncultured bacterium | reverse complement strand
GATCTGAGCGATCTGATCTTCAATCTGTTGGACTCTAGCCTCTAAAGAGGGAGGATCAGTCATTTTAGGCTCTTTGTTATCATAGTATCGAGAAGCAGCATTGATAACCGATCGAACTGAAGGTTGAGCCAAGATCGTGACTAGCTGATCTGCTGTAAAAATATCGTCCAGTTTTTGTCCGGTTGGATCCAGTTTTAATTGGAGAATGGCTTTGAGCTGATCGGAAGATGGTTTGGATAAGTAGACTTCATGTTGAGACACTCGTTCAACAAAGGCCATATCAAAGATCTTTTGGAATTGTTGCCATCGATCTGGAAAAAGATTGAGAATCATGAAACTATTGGGGACATGAGTAAAGAGCTCCTTGATCACATCGCCAAACCTCAGTAACAGTTGGCGATTATGCTCATACCCCAATCCCTCTAACTGATCGAAGACTAGGATCAAGGGTGCATCTAAGATCGAGAGTTTTCCGAGGAGAGCGATCGCTTCTAGAGCAAAGGCTTCGCGTCCGACTTCTTCCGTCCAGTTGGGTAAACCGATAATTTCAGAATCAGCTTCAGATAGTTCATTGGCAGCTAGCCATCGAGTCACAAGCTCTTTGCGGCGTGGATCCGTATAACTACAGAATTTGATGATCCCTTCGAGGATCCGGGGCGCATATCCAGCCAGGGAGTACGTTGTCCCCCACCATTCACGGGTCCGTTTTTCTAGCAACTGCCAGTGATCGCGCTTCTTCTGGGTTCCTTCCGATCCCAAAACTTCATACAGCTTGAGTGGATCCTGCGTTACAGCGGTTAGGATCGCTTGCTCCCGTGCTGAATCTTTACTGACATACTGGAGAATTTGGGTGAAGCAATGAGCTAATAGATATTCCAATTGTGTATACTGAGTTTCGGTATCGCCTTCAACTTTTTGGATCAGGGATTCCAAGATTCGGCTATAAATGTGATACAGGATGGCATCTGGATTATTGGGTTGTCGAATAAACAGAAGGCGATTGAACGACAGTCGATCCTGAGCCAAACGCATCATCAAGTGAGTCTTCCCTGATCCGGGCTCACCCACCAACACCGCACCCTGGCTTTGGTGATTCGGATCCTCTTGAATAGTGCGGATCACTGATTGCAGCTTTTCATATTCCTGTTCATACGCTTGACGCAGATCGGGGTGCTGCTGGAAGGGATGATCAACTCGATTACTGCCAAAGGGGTTGATACGGGGGCCTGGAGCAGGTACTGGTGAAGGAGTCACCGAAGTCTTGTTCAAAAACTGATACAGCTGATAGGTAAAGAGAGCATCGTAGCAAGGATCATGGGCAAGATCAGGGTTAAAATGTTTGCCATTAACTTTTAGATCAAGATACTTACTTAAAAACTCTAAGGAGTAGCCCGCACAGTCAGGTAAGCGTTGTTTTGCTAATTCGAGGGTACAGGCAGCATCGATCTCTGGAAAAGAAATGGCTGCCTTCCAAAAACTCTCTTTCAGAACCACAAGATCATGGCGTGCATGGTGAAAGATCACCTGTTTGGAATCTGCATAGGCGAGGAAGTCGTTCAGGATCTGTTGCAGCCGTTTCCGATCGGGGGTGGGGTGGAGCGGCAGATCGAGGTTGGGATAGTCGATGGAGGTGGCCTGATAGATCAGATTGCCTTCGCTGTTGACGATAGCGATCTCTTTAAGTTGGTGCTTACCTTCGGTGTCTACAACGATGAAGTCCCGACTCATATACACTACTCCACATTCCATGCAATGAAATACACACTGATCTTAGTCTACATCAATTCTGAGATCTTAATATCTAGGTTCGAGAGGCTTGAGTATAAAGGGTTCTCATCCCACTAGGGTGACTGGGATCCACTCAGGACTTCTAGCCGAAAGGTCCGTTCATGACCTTCAAACGCAAGCGGCAATGGATCAAAGGGTGCCGATTGTTGGATAGCACTCAACACAGCAGCATCGAGAAGAGCATCCTCAGAAGGTTGAGCTAACTGCAGATCCTGAAGATCGCCGTCTCGCTCAATGGTCAGCATGACGACGGTTAAGTAGGTTCCCTCAGCTTGCTTGATCAGCCAATGTTGCCGAACCTGGTGCTGTAGGTCAGCCAGATAGTCCCCCCAAACAGGATCCATTTGGGCCGCAAGGTTTGCTGGATCAAGAGCTGGGGTTGGAGCATTTTGCTGTCCACTGGCTTGTCCTCCACTACCGATCCCTGGACTAGGGTTGGTCTGGATCCATGGCTCAAGCTCGGCAGGTGGCTCAAGCTCAGAGGGGAGTTGTCGATCAGGTGCAGACTGAAGCTCGGAGGAAGCTTGAGGAGGGGAGAGGGGCTGAGGATCTTGAGGTGGCTCACGATCAAGGAATGCTTGGGGATCCAACATGGGTTGAGGATCTGAGGAGAATCGAGGATCCAGAGTTGGTTGGGGAGCTGGAGAAAATAGAGGATCCAGCGTTGGCTGAGGATCCGAGGAGAACAGAGGATCTAGGGTTGGCTGGGGATCTGGGGAGAACAGAGGATCGGGGGACGCTAAAGGATCAGGCGTTGGCTGACGATCTGCAGAACCTTGAGAATCTGCAGGAGAGTCAGGATCGGGAGGTTGCTGAAGTTCTGAGGAAACGGAAGGATCGGGAAGCGGTTGAGGTGTTGGGGCAATCGGGGGGGCTGGAGAGGTGGGGGGGGTTTGTTGCGGTGGGTCTGTGGGTGCTAGTGATGGGGGGGGGTCGGGGTTGTGCGGGATGGCGATTGCCTCATGAGG
>CAZONZ010000148.1:0-6270 GCA_964581005.1 uncultured bacterium | reverse complement strand
CCCCCCCCCCCCCCCCCCCCCTCAGAGATTCGTGTGAGCTGAGGCTGCTAGAGAAGGGGCTGGATCCGAGATCTCCGGCAATGCCATAGCCACATGAGGATCGGGAGGCGAGGGAGGACTCTCGGACTGGGCCTGGATCGGAAGCGGGGGCAGCTCGATCTGATCAGTGTTCACAGGTGGAGTGGGGGGGATCCGTTGAACGGATGGGGATTCTACGGATTCTACTATGGGATCCTCTTGGGTTGAATCCTCTTGGGGATCGGCTTGGTCTTCTATGAGTTCCTCTAACGTTGGATCTGCTGATGGTTCCTTAGAGGGTTCCTCAAAGCTGGATTGTCCGCCAGCTGCCAGGATTGGGTTTTCAGGATCGTGGGATCCACTATTTTCAGCATGGGTGAACGATTCCACCTCGGCTTCAGAAGGAGGGGCAAGATCCGTCGGCTCAACCCATTGGAATTCAATTGTCTGCGATCGTGGCGGTAGAGGTTGTAGCACTAGAATCCAGGTGAGGATCCCTGCGCCTAGCAGATGCAACCCCAACGACATCACCATAGCTCCAGCAACATGCCAGCCTTCTAGAGCATCAGAGTAATCCCGCCACTGCTGGCTACGGCTCCTTTCCAGAAACTCACGCGCCCAACTCGCCTCCCAGGACTCGATCGGTTCACATGGCTTAGGAGCAGACGAGGATCCGGTGGATGCGTGCGCCAGCTCAGAAGAGTGCTTAGGAACGTGGGAACCATCAGATCGGGGTTCAGCAGGAGCTGGATCCATAAGCCTAGGGACAAAGGACGATCGGTTGGACTATGGAACACTATACTCGCAGGTCAGCTCTAATAACAGCGATGCGGCGAGATCGTCCCCAAAGGCAAAGCGGTGACCGAGATCAGCCACCGCGAAGGTTTCCCTATTCCTGAAGTTTCAACATTCAACAGCTGTGTGCCGTAGCACAACTCTCACACAAGAGGATCAATGGACTTGATCCGAAACACAACAAATGTGTTGAAGCAAACCTATTCAATTGTCGTGAGATGAAACCTGACAAGAGACACCCGTGCTCGAAAGCTCTATTTCGCTGATGACTGTAGCTCTAAAGCGGGAAGACTCAAAGGACGGTCTTGAGAAGATGACTTCAACCTCAGAAGGGTCAATCGCAGACTCGCAACCTCAAGGTCGATCTTTGACTTACTTCCATGATGATCGGTCTAACTCGAAATCGTTTCAGAACTCAGATGCAAACTTGTCGTTGGAGTTGAGCCTTCCTGGATTGGACGTGGAGCTTGCAGAGGAACGAGACAACGGATCAAAGGAAGACTCACGAACCCATACCAACTGTTATTCTGAATACCTACTCCTTTCTGAACTCTTCATGGTTTCACGATAGCGCTCTCCCAAGGTTTTGGCGGATACCAACAATCCTTCTTTATATGTATAGAGAAACACAAAACATAGTTTAACAAACCTTAACCTCCCAATCACCATTCATCTGCATCAGCCTGGATCCAGCTTCTCCATCACGATCAGCCGCTCCGGATCCAGCTGTACCCACCAGGGGAAAGGGCGAGTCTGCATCTGCTTCCAGTGATCTTTAATGATCTCAGCCTGAAGATGATAGTCCTGAGCATGTTGGGCTGGTGTATGTAACTTGAGATAAAGTGTTGTCCGAAAAGGCGTTTCGCTGGATTCCGCCACCCAACAGGGAAACACATTGGCCAATGCTCCATGCTCCAGATTCTCCGGATCCTCCACCAACCTGAGATGATGCGCCCGGATCCCTACATGCAATGGGTTTGAAGCCTTGTCCGTTTGAACCTGCAACGAACAGCCCCACTCTGCCACCTCAACCGTCGAGGAATCGATCCGACGAGCCACCGCAATATTTTTACATCCAGTCAAGCGAGCCACAGCTACGGTTGGAGGATGACGCAAGATCGTTTCTTTCGATCCCCAAGCTGCTATCGATCCAGTTTCCATCACTAGCAACGTTGGACAGAGCCGATACGCTTCCTCCAGATTGTGGGTGACAAAGATCACAGCTCCTGAGTAGCTTGCCAGGATCAGACGCACTTGCCGTTCCATCTGATCGCGCAAATGTGTATCGAGCGCTGAAAACGGTTCATCGAGCAATAAGACTTCAGGTTCCGGTGCTAGGGCTCGCGCTAAGGCCACTCTTTGCTGTTGTCCTCCTGACAGATGAGCTGGATAGCGTTGTTCCAACCCCTGCAACTGCATTCGTTCGATCCACTCCTGCAACCGTTGGTTCTGCTCACCCTTCGGATAATCCCGCAACCCAAACGTAATATTCTCCGCCACCGTCAAATGGGGAAACAGCGCATAATGTTGAAACACGATCCCCACCCGCCGCTGATGACTGGGCACCTGGATCCCTTGCTGATGATCAAACAGGATCCGATCCCGAATTTGGATCCGCCCCTGATCTGGAGTTTCCAACCCTGCAATGCAGCGTAACGTCATGCTTTTCCCGGATCCCGAAGCTCCCAATAGCCCAAGCGGATGATCTCCTGTGGTAAAGGCCACCTGCAACCTAAAGCTAGAGAGCTGGGTTTGGATCTGAACTGAAAGCTGGGCAGGGTTAACTTTAGATCCTTGCTCCCATGCCTGGTTAGATCGTTCTCTCACCTTTTGATCGGATTGATCCGGTTGATCGGATTGATCCGGTTGATCGAATTGATCCGGTTGATTGGGTTGATCCGGTTGATCGGGTTGATCGGAGTGTTGGTTCGATTGCAGATTAGATCCCTTTGTGGATCCGCGACGGGATCCCCTGTTGAACCTGCTGCTGGATCCTCTGTTTGGGGATCCGTTCAGTAGAGCAATCCCTCCCAACGACAGAGCCAAAAGGATCCCGACCCAGATCGATGCCTCTCCTAACCGTCCACCTTCCGATGCAAAATAAATCGCTAACGGGATCGTCTGCGTTCGTCCCGGTAGATTCCCCGCCAGCATCAACGTTGCCCCAAATTCTCCCAGCCCACGCGCAAAGCTTAATGTGGTCCCCGCCAAGATCCCCGGTTGGGCTAGAGGCATGATCACTCGCCAAAACACCTCCCACTCTGAAGCCCCTAAGGTTCGAGCTGCGTCTACAACATGTCGATCAATCTGTTGAAAGGCTCCCAACGTTGTCCGATACATCAGTGGAAACGCCACAACCGTTGCCGCGATCACCGTCGCCCACCAGGAAAACACGATCTTGATCCCGATCCAACCCAGTACCCGACCAAGAGGACCATAGCGTCCCAACAGAATTAACAACACAAACCCAACCACCGTCGGAGGTAAAACCAACGGAGCCAATAAGATCCCATCGATCCAACTCCGCCATTGTCCGCGATACCTCAACATCCCATAAGCACTCAGAGTACCCGCCACGGTAACGAACAACGTTGCTGTAGCGGCGGTCTGCAGCGAGATCCACAAGGGAGACCCATCAAATTCTGTCATGCTGATCTCCAGCCATCTCCACTCGAACCGATTGCACTCCTAGATTTAGCCATTGATCGATGAATCTCCTCGGATCCACTGAATGATGATCATCTTGCTATCCTCGCCTCAAAAGCTGTTGGAGTTAAGATCCCCAGTACAGCCAGCTCTTCCTCACGGAGAGACTATAACCTAGACAACTTCAAAGCCTAGCCCTGCAAAGCGGACCAACCGATCGATCAGCCTATCTCCAAGTAAAGTCGCTGGAGTCCAAAACCCCCCAACCCGATCGGAACCAGTGAGATCCTGAGCCAGACAAAGTCCTGACTGTCCCAGCATCTTAGCTGTTGAACCATAGCCAGGATCACGATCGCCCGTCACCTTAACGACTAACGTGTCTCCTGCCGCCGTCTGCCCCCAAAACCGCAAATCGTAGAAACCTTGTGCCTGGGCTTCTGGACTGGGTCCTTCTCCAGGCTTCGGGACAACACCATGCTCCAACAGCCAACGGGTGGGTGCAAACGCAGAGGCCAGGACGAATCCATCAACGCCAATCTTGAAGAGTTGAGCAGCCACCCCTCCTAGCAAGCCCTGCCCAGTTAAAATAGCCTCGTCATACCGAAAATCTTGGCCGTAGGCATACCCCAGCAAAGCATTAGATCTCAAGACGATGCGAGTATTCACCGCTGCCATGACGAAGGGAGAGATCCATGATTGAAAGTCTTCGTCGTATTGTACAGGAATCTCAGTAGAACCAATGACTCCCTTGTGGCTATTTGGGCAGAGAGAATAGGGATTAGCTAACTCTCGGCGCAAGTCAGGATCGGTAAACGCTTGCTTCACCAGATTAATCCCGCTAGCGACAGTTCCACCGGATACCCCACCTTGGGCATCTTTGATCCGCATCTTGACTTGAACACAGGGCTGTCCAAACCGCTGTTGACTTTGCTGCTGTAGGTAGTACACCCCCAGATCTGAAGGGATGGAATCAAACCCGCAGCAATGGACGATACGGGCTCCAGATTGCTCAGCTAGCATCCCATAGGTTTGCACCATCTGCCGGATCCATTGCACCTCCCCAGTCACATCACAGTAGTCCGTCCCGGTTTCAGCGCATACTTTCACCAGAGGTTCTCCATAGTGAGCATAGGGGCCAACCGTAGTGATGACGACCTTAGTCTGAGAACAGAGCTCTCGGAGTGTTGTCTCATCTGTTACATCAGCGACCAGACGAGGCAGATGGGCTGCATCCGATCCCAAGTCTAAGACCAGTTGATCCAGTTTGGAACGAGAGCGACCGGCGATCGCCCAGCTCAAGTCTCCCTGGGTTCCTACACAATCGATCAGGTGGCGGCAGAGGATCTTGCCAACGAACCCAGTTGCACCAAAAACCACTAAATCGTACTGGGGATGGTGAGCCGACATAGCAAATCCTTATCGAAACGCGATCATGTCTGAAGTCTGCTGGGTGCAACGGGATCGTGAAGCAGCGATTTAGGGCTTGGTCTGCTCACCATTAAACCGTTTCTCAAGTTCAGCTTTCACAACATCTGCGTCGGCTGGTAGGTGAATTGCGGGGTTGGCATACTGGCTGGTGATCCCCTCCAGGTTGGACTCATGGTACTTGACCTTGAAGTCCGTAAACTTGAGGCCGTGAGCAGTGCTGATCACCACTGTCCGATCACTTGAGTGAATCAGACCACGATGAATCAGTTTCTTCAACACCGCCAGGGCAACACCCGTATGCGGGCACGTAAACATGCCAGTCAAGTCAGCCTCGGCAGCGGCAGCCGCTAATTCATTTTCGGTTGCTTGTTCAACAATGCCATCTGTTTCCAAGATCGCCTTGGTTGCTTTCTCATAACTGACTGGGTTACCAATCCTGATGGCGCTGGCCAATGTATCGTGTGCGGTAATGCTAACTTTTTCTCTGAATCCGATTTTGAAGGATTCATAAAACGGGTTTGCCTGAGCAGCCTGAGCAGCCACTAGCCTGGGCATTCGAGTGATTAACCCCAGATCCATCATCAGTTTGAATCCTTTGTAGAGGGCACTGATATTTCCCAGGTTGCCCACGGGGATAATGATCCAGTCGGGGACTTCCCAATCGAACTGCCGAATGATTTCAATACCAACGGTCTTCTGGCCTTCGATACGTAGGCTGTTCATGGAATTGGCCAGATAGATCGAATGATCTTGAGTGACTTCCTGCACAATTTTCATGCAGCCATCGAAGTCGGTGTCGAGGGCGAGGACATAGGCTCCATTCGCAACAGGTTGGATCAGTTGCGCAGTGCTGACCTTGCCCGCAGGTAAGAAGATAACCGCTGGGATTCCAGCATAAGCGGCATAAGCTGCCAATGCGGCGCTGGTGTCACCCGTACTGGCGCAGGCAACGGCTTTCACCGGATTACCTTGGGCCATCATTTGTTTGACAACGCTGACCAACACCGTCATGCCGAGATCTTTAAAGCTGCCTGTGTGGCTGTTGCCGCAGAGCTTGATCCATAGATCGGGAACACCAAGCTGCTTGCCTAATCTCTCCGCCCAAAATAAGTTGGTGTTGCCTTCAAACATGCTGACCACGTTCTCGTCAGCCAATGTCGGAATGACCCACTCACGCATTCCCCAGACACCGCTACCGTAGGGCCAGGTTGTCGTCCCTACCCGCGAGGAAAACAGGTTTTTCCATTGGTCTGCACTGCGTTTCTGTAGCGGTTCAAGTTCATGGTGCACTTCCAGAAGACTGCCACAGCAAGGGCAAGTGTAGATCACCTCAAATATCGAGTGCTTGCCAGGACAGCCCGCAATACAGCGAAAATAAACGGT
>CAZONZ010000147.1:0-9044 GCA_964581005.1 uncultured bacterium | reverse complement strand
TCACCCGATTAATCGATCGGGCTGGGATAGGGGCCTGTGCGGACCGTCAAGCTCAGCGGTTGACCTTGGCGGCTGAGGGTGATCGGTAATTCCGTCCCGACCCTCGTTCCTTCAACTCGTTGCTGGATCTCTCTGGAGTCTGTGACCGATTGGTTGCCGATTGCTTTAATCACATCTCCGGCCCGTAAGCCAGATTGATCGGCGGGGGAACCCGGTTCGACCTGCATGATCAAAACACCAGAGCTATCTTGAACAAAGAATGGACTATTGGGATCCTCATTAATCGATTGCTGCAGTTCGGGTGAGAGGGTCAGCATCCGAATGCCTAGATAGGATCGCTCAACACGGCCCGTGGCAATGAGTTGATCAGCAATTTGTTGAACTCGATTGATGGGAATGGCAAACCCTAACCCTTGAGCCCCCTGGATAATCGCCGTATTCATCCCGATCACTTCACCTCTAGCATTCAGCAAAGGTCCACCAGAGTTACCCGGATTAATCGCAGCATCAGTCTGGATAAAGTCCACTCGTTTATCAGAGACACCGACCTCGCTACTGGATCGACCTGTAGCACTCACAATCCCAGCAGTCACAGTATTGTCTAAGCCGAGGGGGTTGCCAATGGCGATCACCCACTCCCCCGGACGAACTTGATCGGAATTCCCCAAACTGACAACAGGCAGCCCTCCGGTTTCCACCTGAACAACTGCAACATCGGTTAACGGATCGGACCCCAATACTCGACCCTCTAGAGTCCGGCCATCCTTGAGGGTAACTGAAACCCGATCGGCTCCATCGACAACATGAGCATTTGTCAAGATCTTGCCATCGGAGCCGAAGATGAATCCGGATCCAGAACCTCGCTGTTCACGCGGCTGATTTGGGATCTCACCAAAGAACCGGCGGAAAAAGGGATCCTCAAACTCGCTAGGAAAGCGTGCTTCAACGGTTCGAGCCGCATTGATCCGAACCACTGAGGGGCCAACTCGATCCACGGCAGCTGTGATGAAGTTGGGGTTAGCTGTAATCAGGGGAGCGCTTGGGGCATTAGCGTCGATCGAAAAACTGGTTTGTTGAGCTTCCGCCAGAGGGATGAGTGAGGGGGAATCGGTGAGCAAGCCTGTGCTGATCCAGGTTAAGCCTGCTCCCAGCAAGACCAAAGATAGTGAACTGAGGGAACGTCGCCAGAAAGCATTGCGCACGTGGGGCATAGGAGACACCTCATCCATCGAAGAGTACAGAGATCGGGGCATGGAGTTTGAGACTGTTTGGTTTAGGCTGCGGATCTTACGACTGTGTGGTTGACTGTGATCCTCTTAGCTTGCCACCCGTTTAGACAGCTCAGGAATCATCGTTGACAGTCATCTCCTCTCATTTTAGACTCCAGCGAACCAGGATCAGGGAAGGGCTACACGTGAGCTCTTGGTTACCATGACGCCTCAGAAAAGGTGCATGAACTCGCAGCCCCCTCTTCGCTTATGATCAGAAATGATCTACAACATCTTAATCCATCATCAGTATGGTTAACCCTATTCTTCCGATCGAATCATCTGAGTCTTGGAATTCGGTTGTTGACTTTACCCGAAGAACCTGAATCATATTTTTGGCAAACGCGACGTCAAAAAAACGATCAAGGACTGTTCTTTACGACTCTAAATCCAGGAGAGCCTAGGCAACAAGCGATCTGCCTTAAATAATCGTGTCCCTCCATTTTGATGTTCATCCTATCCCAGATTTCGCCCAACTATGGCCAAATAGGAGAGCTTTAATTGTAGGAAACTTCATTCAGCAGAGGAAGATCAGAATCACGATCAAACAGGACTTGAATCATGTTTAGACGATGTGATCATTGCCCATGTCAGTTGAAGGGTTTGCTGTTCTAGCTGATCTGGACTTGCATAGGGATAAGCCAGGGTCGATTCGATCATTAAGTTGAGCTGCAACTGAGGTTCAGGTTGAGAGTGGCTAAAGTAGTGAGGTGATCCTTGAATGTGGGCGTGGAGGCGGATCGGTAGGGCTGCTGCTTGGCCAGGGATCGCTGGATCAAAGTAGATCAAATGATCCGATTTCCATTGATTACAGGATTGACAAAGCGGTTGCAAATTACTCATGGCATGGATCCCGCCCCGGCTGATCGGGATAATGTGATCTTGGCAAATGGTTTCACCGATGGTTGCCCAACTCTGGCCACAACAGGGACAACCGGAATACCACTTCAAAAGCTGCCAAAATTCAGGGGCGGGAATGCGTCGATCTGGATCGTAGTTCCCCCGCCGTTCTTGCGCCTTCCGAGTCTTGGCCCGTCGCCGTTGCTGGGCTGCACAGGTAGGACACGGATCAGGCTGAAACAAAAATGAGTCGTAACACGTGGGGCATGTAAACACCGTTCTGTCTCACCTCCTGATCCTGTTGTCCTCATTCAACCACCCTGCCTCACCGGAGTTCATGTCCAGAAGCAGCAACAACTCTAGGTTGAATACAGATCTAGTCTTGCTCGTCTTTCACTTTGTCCAAGATCCGTTCAAACTCTTCCAAAGGCAACGCCCCAGAGAACACTTCCCCATTCATGACAAAGGAGGGTGTTCCCCGCAGTTCCAATTCTCCTGCTAGGGCTAAGTCAGCATCCACAGCAGCTTGGGAGGCATCGCTCTGACGATCCTCGTTAAACTGCTCAATATCAAGATCGAGTTCTTCCGCCAAAGTCATAAACATGGCATCACTTAGATCTTGTTGCCGTTCAAACAACAGATCGTGATATTCCCAGAATTTGCCCTGTTGTTGAGCCGCCCATGCTGCACGAGCTGCCGGGATCGCTTCGGGATGGAGCTGGACTAGAGGCAAATGCTTGAAGACCAGGGCAACCTCGTCGCCATGAGCCGCCATGAAATCATCCAAGGTTGGATTGACCCGCGCACAGAAGGGGCACTGAAAATCAGAGAATTCAAACAATACGATCCGTGCATCTTCAGCTCCTTTGAGGGGAGACTCACCCACATAGGACTGCGGATCTTGTTTCAGGCTCTGGAGCGCTTGATTATTGGCTCGTTGCTGGGCCAATTGCTCGCGTTGCTGCTCACGTTGATAGTTCTGCAGGGCTTCCAGGATGACATCAGGGTTATCCCGGATAATTTGCAAGACTTCAGCGTCTAGATCGGACTCCGCTACTGGAGTGGTTTCCTCAGCCTTGATCGATGAACAACTGACAAGACTGAAACTCAAGCAGGCGATCCCCACGACGAGGATCAAGGCCCAACGCCGTTGCTCCCATGCTCTGATCATGTGTTTCCCCTTTTTGCTTAACGGTTGTGAGAACTGCCGACAACGTCCAGCAGCTTAACGCAGAACTTACAAGCTTGAATAGGGATACACTCGACAAAACTCAACGGACCAAACCTTCCGAGTTTCTTTACATCCCGCAATGATCGCTGTACGAACTCGCCATTTTAGGAGATCATTAAATCATCCTAAAGATTCAGGACTTGATCATGTCTCCTCCCGTAGCCTTTGAGCGGCGTGAGATCCAGGTTGCCTCTACCGAGGCCCAGTCTGCGTTACATGCATTGTGGGGGTTGGGAGTATCCGTGCGTTATTTAGGCGATGAATCCATGACAGCGTTGATCCGGCTGGGGGCACACGGTCGAGACGATCGCGTGTCGATCTACCAGGTTGAGCTACGCCACTCTAACCATCGCCAAGAGTTGATCCAGTGGTTGACAATGTGCTGGGATCTCCCTTGTGTACCCTTTATGTCAAATCTTGCTCGCTCGTCTCACCCCCTTCTATGATCCGATCTCGACTGATTCTCTCAACCCTCCTGACCCTCTTGCTTGCCAGTGTTGTCATCTTCGGAGGGCTGGGAGGGGATCGCTCCACAGCAACATCAACCCAACCTGCCCACTATACAGATTTAACCTTTCCGGATCCACCCCCGATCACCATCCCAGACTCCGAAACATTTGAGCTAGACAATGGGATGCGAGTGTATTTGATGGAAGATCATGAATTACCCCTTGTTACCGGGATCGCCCTATTTCGCACAGGAGCACGGTGGGAACCTGCGGATCAGGTTGGGTTTGCTCAGATCACAGGATCGTTGCTGCGCAGCGGAGGAACTCAGCATGACTCTCCCGAAGAACTAAATCAAACACTCGAAGATCGAGCCGCTAGCATCGAAGCCGGGATTGGGACCACGTCTGGATCGGTTCAATTCAATGTACTTACCCCTGATTTAACCCCAATTTTTGCCATTTTTGCAGAGGTGATCCGGGAACCTCGTTTTGATCCCCAGCAACTCGAACTGCTGAAAACTCAATGGCAGGGTCAGATCGCTCGTCGTAACGATAATCCTCAAAGTATTGCGAGTCGGGAATTCGGCCAGCTTCTTTATGGAGCCGATAGCCCCTATGCCCGCGTCCCAGAATATACAACGATTGCCGCGATCGATCAGCAATCGGTCAAAGACTTCTACAATCTGGCCTTCCAACCTGATGGATTGTTGCTAGGGATTGTGGGTGATTTTCAACCTGCAGCGATGCGCGCCTTGATCGAGGCTGAGCTGGGAGATTGGCAAGCCCCTAAACCCCAACCATCCGATCCGACTCGACATGCCAACCGTGAGCTTGAACCTGAATTACGAGATCCAGAGCCTGCCCATCAAGGGGGTATCTTTCTGATCGATCAACCCCAACTCACGCAAAGCTCAGTCCGAATTGGGCACTTGGGTGGTCGGATCGACAGTCCTGATTTTCCAGCCTTACAGGTAATGAATGAGGTATTGAATGGATTTGGCGGACGCTTGTTTAACACGATCCGATCGCAGCAAGGGTTAGCCTACGGGGTCTATGCTTCCTGGAGCCCAGAGTTTGATTATCCCGGCATCTTTATTGCAGGAGGAGAAACCCGATCCGAAGCGACTGTCCCGTTTATTGAAGCAATCCGGACTGAAATTCAACGGATTCGGACGGAACCGATCACGGCAGCCGAACTCCAAGATGCTAAAGATTCGGTTTTGAACGCCTTCGTGTTTAACTTTCAAGATCCCAGTCAAACCTTACTGCGGCTTTTACGCTACGAGTATTATGACTATCCCGAAGATCTGATCTTTCGCTATCGAGACGGCGTTGAAGCGACCCAAATTGAAGATGTGCAGCGAGTCGCCAGCACCTACCTTAAGCCCCAGGATCTTGTCACCCTCGTGGTTGGCAATGCAACTTCAATCCAACCACCGCTTACCGAGCTTGATCCGAACGTCGAAGAGGTAGATATCTCGATTCCAGCTCCACCAGAAGCCTAAAGATTGAAGAACCAGCAGATCGATCGCTGCGTCCTGCACCCGCTGACTCCTCATTCCACCGAAATATTTGACCAGTTATTCCAAAATCGTGTATAACGAGAACAGAGAGCGATTCAGCTGATGGCACGGAAAAAGACGTTTGATCGAGAAGAGGCGCTGGAGAAAGCCATGCAGGTGTTCTGGCGCAAAGGGTACGAGGCAACTTCGATCCAGGATCTCGTTGATCACATGGGGATTAATCGAGGTAGTCTCTACGATACCTTCACGGATAAGCATAGCTTGTTTCTGGAGGCGATCGAACATTATGACAGTTGCGTGGTATCTGAGGCTCTGGACCATCTAGAGGTTCCCGGATCCCCCAAGGCTGCCATTGCTCACTTTTTCCATGACCTCGTGGATCAAGCGATGGCCGATCGCGACCGACGCGGGTGTTTAGTCACCAACACTGCGGTTGAACTCTCACCCCACGATCCTGAAACATCAGGACGGATCTTGGCTAATTTGCGACGGATCGAAGACACACTCTACCGCAAGCTAGCTTTGGCTCAGGCTGCAGGGGAGATCGATGCGAATCAGGATTTGCGTGCTCTGGCTCAGTTCCTCCTCAGTAGTTTGCAGGGGTTGCGGGTAATGTCTAAGACTCAACCGGATCCTTCTGTCTTGCACACAGTCGCTAACCTGGTTCTATCCGTTTTGGATCAGCCACCGTCTTGATCGATTCTGGATTGAGGTGATTGGAGCCAAGCTTCAGTGTTGATCGGAGTTGGATGGCGCTTAGCTTAGCTTAAGGTTTCTAGACTCAGATCAAGTCTGATCCATATCCTGAGATTCAGCAGCATCTTGATCCTGAGATTCAGCAGTATCTTGAAATACTTGAGATTCCTACGATCT
Source organism: uncultured bacterium (assembly GCA_964581005.1). Classification (GTDB taxonomy): domain Bacteria; phylum Cyanobacteriota; class Cyanobacteriia; order Thermostichales; family Thermostichaceae; genus CAZONZ01. The sequence continues at coordinate 2,860 of CAZONZ010000147.1, read as the reverse complement.
TGAGTGTTTGAAGCTTCTGAGCTCCCTTGTGATCACGTCTCACCCTCTTTTTTTGCCAGAATTTGGAATAATCGTTCCAGTTCTCTGGTCCGTCCCCATCTAGGCATCCTTTTTCATCCTTGAGGAGATTTTCTATGTCACTCGCCCAAGATCTAAACAACCTTCTACAGCAAAATCGGGCCAAGATCCCAGCCGAAAAACTGGCCATCATGGAACAGGCTACTCAGGATCTGGCCCAGTCTGGCATTGTGGATCAGAGCTTGAAGGTTGGCGATCCGATGCCCAATTTTAGTCTGCCGAATGCAGTTGGCAAAACGGTTGAGTTGAATGCACTATTGGCTCAAGGCCCTGTCGTGGTTGCCTTCTATCGAGGTGGTTGGTGCCCCTACTGCAATTTGGAGTTACGGGCTCTGCAGCAGCACCTCCCCCAGATCCAGGCTGAAGGTGCAACCTTGGCAGCGATCTCTCCCCAGACTCCCGATTACTCTCTCTCCACAGCTGAAAAGAACGAATTGCAGTTTGAAGTCCTGAGCGACGTGGGCCATCAGTATGCTCGTCAGTTGGGCTTGGTCTTTCAGATCCCAGAAGCTCTACGTCAGGTCTACGCCAGTTTTGGAATTGATCTGCCTGGGCACAACGGGGATGAGACTTTTGAATTGCCCCTAGCCGCTACCTATGTTGTGGCTCCCAATGGAATCGTGGTTCAGGCGTTTCTAGATGCAGACTACACGCACCGGATGGAGCCTGCCGAGATCATTACTGCACTGCAAGGTCTGAAGGTTGCTGCTTAAGATCCCCTCACGATCCCTGTGATCTTTCCCCAGATCATGTAAGGGCTGATTGTCAACGATTTAGGATCCTTTCGCCAGAGTTGCAGAGGATCCTTTTTTCTGCAGGATTACCCATAGATGGTGAGGGATCTCCTCCGTTTTGGATCAATCGTCGGCTTGATCGATTCCGGATCGAGTTGAAACGCCAATGCCTGTGTCCTGCACTAAAGCCCGATTCCAATGAGCCAGATCCCTAACAGAAGGAGGGGTGAGTAGAACAAATATCGATCTAACTGATTCGGCCAGAGCAACATCATCGAGATCACAACTAGCATAATCCCGATCCCTAATCCAATTCGCCGAAACAAAAGATCAACCGAAGCTTTGATTTGACGTTTGGCCAGAGGAAATGAGATCCCTAAACCGAGGGCAAGCAGCGAGGGGATCAGCGTCAACAGATTAAACTCAGCCCAGACATACAGCAAACTCAGGGCTGCTGCCAACCCAAAGAAAAGGATCCGGATCCCTGCATAATCTTGGCGAAAGGTGGCGAAGGGTTCGGTGTCTTGCTGCAATAGATCTGCCATCGGTTGGTATGTGAAAGATCCGGACCACTCTGGGGCTTCGGCTTCGGACTGAGCCCGACTCCAAATATAGACATTCACCTTCCGGATCCGAGGCACTAAGGAGGCATCAACGGCAGCTTTCACCAGCTCCATCAACAGGGGAATATTCACCTGATCCCCCGGCAAGCGCTCGATCAAGACATTTAAGATCGGCCCTTTTTGCTCAGCCCGACCAAACAGACGCAATTCCTTGAGCCGGTACTCCAAGATCTGGTTGAGTTCTTTGAGGGGGCGATTCATTGCAGGGATCTCACGATCTCAGTGGCCCAGTGGATTACGGTGGATGGGTACAACTCCCAACCAGTTTAGCGACAATGTTTAAGGTTTGTAGGGTTTTCCCAGCTTGAGCGCACCTAAGCCGCCTCCAAACTCGGAACCGATCCGGTTTATCCTGAAGATGTTCTCCTACCAAGGTAAAGATGATGGATCTCAACGAAGTCAAAACGCTCATCTTGACTGCCGTGCCAGGGGCAGAGGTGTTAGTTGAAGATCTGGTAGGCGATGGTGATCACCTCCAGGCCACAGTGATCGCTGAACAATTTGAGGGAATGACCCTGATTAAACAACATCAGCTGATCAACAATGCCATTCCTCACCTCAAGGATGGTCGTCTGCACGCCCTTGCACTCAAAACCTACACACCCACTCAATGGCGCAATACTCAGATCCAGGTGGGTGGATCCTGACCCCTTTGCGTTGCTCTTCTAAACGCTGGATCATGCCCACAGAGCTTTCTCAACTTCCGATCGAATGGAGATCAATAGATCAAACGTAGAGTGAATTCAGCCTTGATCCCCATCAGATCCCAAAAGGATCCTTAAAGATCCTAGAGAAGAGTTCAGCTAGCTTTAGAGAGGTTGAAACTATCGTGATCGAGACTGATTTCAGGGGTTTAATCAGTTGTGTGAACGATCTTTGATCATGAGTGGATTGGGGCAGGAGCAAAACCAAATCTTTTGTGAAAAATGCTACGATCCTCGACCAGCTGGAGAGAATAGAGTTATAGGGTGCATTGACGTCATCCAACGTCGAGGGTGTTATGAAACGGCTGGAACACGATCTAGGCTCAATTCTCAGAACAGCTATGGATCTGAGCAAGGAATGTGATTGCTATCCAACCCTGGAAGCAGTCCAGGAAAGACTAAATTTTTCCACAGAGCGAATGAATGAAGCCTTAGAGTTTGAGCCGAAACCTCTGGGTTGGCATCTGGCCACTCTGGATTCTGAGGATCGAAGCGCAAACCGAGGTCAAGACGGTCTTCCCTTTGTTGTGAATGGTCAACTCTGTGGTCTCCTGATCATCGATCGCGTTGACTACAAAAACCCCCAACCTATTCGCGCCTAAGCAGGAACCTCCGCATAGGTTCTGAATCCATCGAAAAGCTCACGATCCGGGTGGTGGCTTGTCTACTGCCCGGATCTTTCGATCAAGGGATTACGAGTCCAAAATCTCTTGCAGTGCAA
>CAZONZ010000146.1:0-9056 GCA_964581005.1 uncultured bacterium | reverse complement strand
ACGTGCGTTCCACAGTGTCTACTCTCTTGCAGTCAAGATCGCTATCAACCTACCATGCAGTGGTCACCTTGCTGTTAATAATACCTCCAATCCCTTCTTGTCTTCAGATCCCAGTGCTCTTGGTCATGGCTTATCGATGCATCGCAAAGGGTGGGATCGGGATCATGAGCTCGACGTAGGCAGATAAAAATGGTATGGCTTAATCCAAATAGCGGCGCAAATAACTTTCCAGAGTTTCCAGATGCATCCCAAACACGGACTGGATCAAGCTCGTATCCTCCGGCGTACAGTAAAACTCGTGGGCTAACAACGTTCGAAGTGTGGCCAGCGATTCAAATAAGGTTGGGTTGATCGATCCCAGCAGCAACCGTCCCCCATCAACAATCTCCAGTGGCAGCGGCAAAATCCACGGATCCCGTTCCACAACTCGCCCTACAATCAAAGGAATTTGATCCCGGCGGAGAATCTGAGGTCCACCCACCGCAAAAATCTGATTATGGGCAGCTGGAATGTGATCAGCTGTTGCTGCAATTTGAGCCAGATCATCAGGACTGACCATTGAATTACGGTTTCGACCCTCACCAATTAACGGATAGATCCCGGTTTGGCGTAGAAATTCTGCTAGATCGAGAATGCTACTAGCAATCCCAGAAGGTCGGAGGATCGTGTAAGACAACGAACTGGCTTGAAGCGCTTTTTCTACAGCATACTTAGCTCGGAAAACGGGGGATTCACGATAATACAGATCCACACCCAAAACGGAGATCAAGACAAAATACCGAACGGACTCGCTGACTGCAGCCTCAATCAGTTCTCGGTTGGCCCGGTACTCGATCTGTTCAATCGTTTCTGGATCTGACTCAGTTGATCCGTGGGCACTAATGATCACCTCAACCCCCCGACAGGCCCGCTGAATATCAACCGAATTGTGCAGATCCCCAATCACAATCTCGGCTCCCCAATGATCCAATGGGTTCCAGTTACTCTGCAATCGCACCAAGGCTCGAACAGCCTGATCTTGACTGCGCAGATAACGCACGATCCGCCGTCCTAACCCACCCGTTGCGCCTGTCACTAGATACATTCACCACCCCCATCGATCTCTAGACTTGAGTTGAACATTCACTTAATGAAATTCATGGATAGCAGGATTGTCTGAAAGTGTGCGCTGATGCAGATCTCGATGATAAACAGGATCGACACTCTCATCCTCAAACAGGGCTTGTAAAGCTTGCTTTAACGTGGGTCGCATCACCACCTGATCTTCGTAAGCCGCAATCACTTGGATCACCTGAGGTAACCGATTGACCTCCGCTTCCAGATACAGCAGCTGAATATACAGTAAAGCATTATTGATCGGCAGAACCAACAGACGCCCTTGGGTAACACGGGATCCATGATCATTCCAGAGGGAAAGTTGCTCCGAGATCATCGGATTTTGATTGATCCGAGCTTCGACCTGCTGAGGCCCAAAGATCAGTCTTTGCCTTGAGAACTCATAGACGATCAGATCACCATAGTTCTCGCCATCACAGCCAGCTGCCATCCAAGCGATCAGATTATCTCGGTTAGCAGGGGTAAATGGAAAGAGGAGGATAAATTGCTCGGTCACTGGAGCGTCCTGTCTTGTAGATACCAGAGGATCGAGAGACTCTAATGACCCTGAAGAATCTGAAGAGGTTAAAGGATCTGAATGATCTGGGCGATGCAGTGGATCTTCACGTTTGCTATCGGGTAACTCCAACACCAAATACTGAGGCGTGATCGGCTGATCCTTCCCATTCCGAAACTCGTTGGGAATTTCCCATTGATCTTCACGATTATAAAAAACTTGAGGATCTTTCATATGATAGGTTCGATATTGGCGAGTTTGGACATCAAAGAGATCCTTTGGATAGCGAATATGGGATCGCAGAGATGCAGGCATATGGTCGATCGATTTGAAGAGATCGGGAAAGATATGGGCATAGGTTTTGATCAGTGGATCATCAGGATCAGCCAGGTAAAAGTCTACACTGCCATGATAGGCATCGATCACGACCTTGACAGCATTGCGAATGTAATTGAAGTTATAAGGCAGCTCAGCATGTTGAGAATAAGGATAACGATCACTTGTCGTATAGGCATCCAAAATCCAGAATAGTTTGCCATCAGCGATCACCAGATAAGGATCCCGATCGTAACGTAAAAAAGGCGCAATTCGTTCAACACGAGGCTTGATTTGGCGATAGAGTAAAACCCGCGTGGTTGGGGTAAATTGCCGACTCAAAAGGATATGAGGATCCCGTAGTGCCCAGGCTAATAAGATCCGCTGCCAGTAGGATGAGATCTGGATGCCACCTGAGCCTTGATAATGGCCATAAATATTTTGATCGGCTGCAGCATAATCTAATTCCTGAACTGACGTTGAGACAAAGACATCGTTATAAGGCAACTCTCCATAATAGATCGAGGGTTGATCAATTTGAAAAACCGTTTTAAGTCTTGTTTGGAGGCTTGGATCTCCAGTAATTTCTGGAGGGATATCACTCACATAGAAGGCAGGCAGTCCCTCACGGGTCACAAGATTCACAGGGCTGAGCGCCAAACCATACCCATGCGTATAGAAGAACCGTTGGTTTAGCCATGTTTGAGCTGCTTCCGCAACCTTTTCATAATCCAGCTCCCGTCCGGCTAACATCACCTGCTGGAGTTTACCCTCGATCCAATAGCGATCCGTGTCCACAGCCGTAAATTCATAATAGGGCCGGATTTCTTGCAACTGTCGATATGTAGTCAGCAGTGGCTCTGGATCCCAAAGGGGAATATTTTGGATCGTGGGATGATTTTCCAGATCTTCACCCCAGTCCAGTTGCCCTTCTCCAGAAAAAGGTCGGACCTCGACATCCGTCAATCCAAACCCCTGGCGAGTAAAGTGAATATTATGTTCAATATAGACCTGTTCCCGTTCCAATTCGTTAGGTAAAACAACAAGAGATTGAATGATATTAGGTAACGTTTGTGCGACTAAGACATTTGTTAAGCTATAGCTACTGATCAAGACAATGGGAACGAATAACGACCAGAACCACATGCCCCGACCCCCTTGTGCTGGAGATGCTGCGCGGAGTCCAGCGATCGTAAAACGTTTAATAGCAATCCAGATCAGTCCTGCGGCTGTGAGCAAAGCAACCCCAGTCATGAAGGTGTTGATCGGCATTTGCATATATACATCTGTGTAGCCAGCTCCAAATACGGCACCACGGAGTGAGTAAAGTAGCTCATATCGACTTAACCAATGGCCCCAAGCCCGCCCCAAAAAGAGGCTCCCTAATAACAACAACAAATGCCGTTGAGCTGCTAGTGGCAACGAAAACGTCACCCGCTGCATAGCCAGCCCCAACTCGACTAAGTAAATCAAGGCAGCTCCGGCCAACGTACCGATGATCAATTGCAGCGTCCACTGTTGCAAGGCTTCCCAAAACGGCAGACTGAACAGGTAAAACCCTAGATCTCGGTTCAAAATGGGATCCGTACTGCCCACCCTGACGTGATGCCACCAGCTCAGTAACTTAAACCAATGCTCCCCCAAGAGCCAGCCATAGCCCAGACTGATCAGGAGTACGATCGATGAGATCCCGATCCCCTCAGGTCGCTGCCAAGCCCGCCGCAAGTTGGGGCTGAGCACTGACAAAGCGATGATAAACCCGATCAAGCCCAGACCTCGATGGCTGATCAACCGGATCAACAGCACATTCAAATAGCCCAACGATACAAACCAACGACTGTCCACATAAAAAAGGGCAGCCCGATCAAGAAGAAACAAGCCGATGGCGATTCCGATGAGGCTCAAACCTGCAAGCCAAATGATTCGGCGCATGATCTTCTCTCCCAGTGGACCGAGATACGTTTGGTTGAGACGTTTGGTTGGGATGTGATGGTGATACTTTGCCCAGACTCCATCCTGAATGAAAAAAGCTCCGGTGGCAATCACCAGAGCCAAATCAATGTTTCACTAACCGAATGAGGATCTTAAAGTTAGATCCGATCAACTCTAGACTAGGGATCATCTCCCGATCGACACCTGATAGGGTTAAAGTAACGAACCTACAGGTAATCTCTTAAGGGTCTCACTCTGATCTAGCTTTAGGCATCTGCGAACTAGGCCAAATGGATCCAATTAGTTACCCAGATTGACTTTCACAACCCGGTTTTTATCGGCTTCAGCCTTGGGCAGATTTAAGTTCAAGATCCCATCTTTGTACTCAGCCACAACGTTGTCATTCTGGATACGGGCGGGCAGAGGGATCACGCGCTGGAACTTGCCATAGCGGAACTCGGTTCGAGTCATACCACCATCTTCAGATTTGCGCTCAGACTTCCGCTCACCACTCACCAACACAGCTTCTGCCGTGACCTGTACATCCAGATCCTTGGCGTCCATCCCTGGAATTTCCAGGCGCAGATGGATTGCTTCTGAGTTTTCATGCATTTCTGCTGAAGGAATGAAGCTCGGCCCACCTTCGCGCTGCTGCATCGAGGTTGGAGAGACCTGATCAAACAACCGATTCATTTCACGCTGAATTTGTTCCATTTCCCGGAACGGTTCCCAACGAATCAATGCCATAACCATAACCTCCTTGGTTTCTCCTCAAGATCGTTGTCTTGGATCTTCTAATGGAGTGACTGATGATTAGTCGATCATGGTGCTTTGAGTTGCATGAATACGATCGATAACCACCTGTCATTAAGGTAGCAAGCTCCTCCATTCAGGAAGTTCGGTTTTGCGAATCTGGCAGGTAAAGGTACCCGTCTTTGTTCTGTCTTGATCAACTTTTCTGTTGGGATCAACTTTATGGCATGATGAGAACGACGAACCTGTGATGGAGAATCTCCCAGTGGCATTCAAGACCGTTCTGCTGATTGTGACTGTACTCGTGTCCTTAGGCGCGCTTTACTTTGGAACTCGGAATGGGTTCTACAACACCGACAAATACCACGGCAATGGATCCGCTCACTAGGAGCTCCAATACTTGGTCGAGAAGCCCTCGTTGCTCCCTCCTCAAACCTTTGGAATAGCCTGGATCCTGGCCAAACCATCGGGTGAGGGACCAGGTTGGAGCTAACCGAATAAATCCTGTCTGGAGGACTCTAATTCCTGCCAAAGCTCCTTGATCCGTTGATAGGCTTCCAGGGGGGTCACCTTACCGTTGGTTTCAAGAGCACAGATCAGAGCCACTTTCTGGCTAAATTCCTGTAGATTGGCGTTAAAGATCAAGCTATTGGGATTGTTGGGGTTAAACTGTCCCTCATAGCGGGAGCGGGGATAGAGAAAATCAGACGGATCCGACATGATGATTCCGGACGACTTCACCTCAATTCTAAAGGGTACAGACTCGAATCGGTAGCTCGATCCAGCCTGTACCCTTTAAATAGGTGTATACGATGTTGGGGGAGAGTAATAGAAATCTTTGTAACTACACTGGGATCAGGCGTAAGAGATCGCCAGGTGCAGTTGTAGGTAAAGCGGCAAAAAGCTAAGGTGGAAAGTTAACAAAACCAGATGGGGCCTTGTCAAGTTGCAGATCGGACCCAAACAGACGGAAGAGGTTAATACGCCAAGGTTGAGAGGGTTTGCTCTAGATATTCATGCACCAGAACGTCGATCGCGTCAGATTGAGTGGGCACATGACGCCCATCCAGCCATTCCTGAAACCCAGAGCTCTCTACAATAGCCTGTCGTAGCGGATTCCAAACAGTCCGATCCGGCAACATGGGTGCAGAGGTGGGTGCGGCAGTTTTCATAAGCCTTCCAGAGATCTCTTCTAGACTCCATTTATTATTGTAATCTGCTTCTTCGGGAGGAATGGTCTCCTAGGTAACATCTTGCTTAAATTATGCCCGAATCAGAGATCGGCTGACGGTGTTCCGCAAATGACCCAATCAGCAAGGTTCAGCCCATCATTAGCATCATCCGCTTGCCTCACATGATAAACTCGCTTCAGTTTATTGACATCCTGTAGTCAACGTGTCATGCAGCTTACAGATCTATTTCGCTTGCTTCATCCCGCCCTCGCGGCCACCTTTGTTCTCCCCCTGATTGGGATCGTCAGCTTTTTTGCTTGGCAAACTCGACAACGGCGTCTGCAAACCAGCGCTGGGAGCAAGAGCAAGATCCCTCCTGTCGTGGGGCCGGAACACGCTCGCCTAGGCCGGATCCTGACCAGTTCAGTGGTTGGTCTTTCGCTGCTGGGGTTAGTCCATCCAATCATCAAAACCATGATCCGAACCGACGCCTGGGGCCAGCATCCGTTTCAGGTTGTGTTTGTCGGCTTCGTCTTTTGCGCCACGATCGGATCTCTGGTCTTCCTGTATTCGGCCAAACCTGCTCAAAAACGCTGGCGGGCTGTCTTTGCTGGGTTGACCAGTGTTGGAGTCTTGATCTTGGGATCACAGGAGGGAGTCTTTCGCCGAACCAATGAGTGGTATGTGTCTCACTTTTACTTTGGCATGACCGTAACATTGCTGATGATTGTTTCCCTAGCCATGCTGCCAGAGATCTATCAGGATCGATCTCAACGGTGGCGACGAACTCATGCCATTTTGAATTCGATTGCAGTGTTGTTATTTATTGGTCAAGGTTTGACTGGGGTTCGAGACTTGTTAGAGATCCCTTTGAGCTGGCAGGAATCGTTTATCTACCAATGCGACTTTGTCAACCAAACCTGTGCCAATCTACTTGAAAATTAAGTCTTAAGAATGGACAGATCAATCCATTCACCTGATCTCCTGCGATACAATACCTCAGAGTTTTGCAGCTCATTCTATCAGAGAGATGGTTATGCCTACAGAAGTTGTTCTGACCCGGATCAGTGAGCTAGTTACAGTCTTTGGGCTGAGATTGATTACAGCAGCCTTGATCTTAGGTTTAGGCTGGTGGGTGGCGGGGTTAATCCAAAAACTGATCCGCGAGATCATGACTCAGGCGAGGGTTGATCCAACCTTGATCGCCTTCACTGACAATCTTTCCTATGTGACATTGCTAGCCTTTGTTGTCCTAGCTGCAATGGCTCAGTTGGGCATTCAAACAACCTCCTTTATTGCTGTTTTAGGTGCTGCAGGACTTGCGATCGGTCTAGCTCTGCAAGGATCCCTCTCCAACTTTGCTGCTGGAGTATTGATGATCTTATTCCGTCCCTTTAGAGTCAATGATTATATCGAAGGGGCAGGGATTGCTGGAACGGTTGAAGAGATTCAGATCTTTACCACCACGCTGATCACTCCTGACAACAAAGTGATCATTGTTCCGAATGCTAAACTTGCTGGTGACAATATTACCAACTATTCAGCTAAATCCACTCGGCGCATTGATCTGGTGTTTGGGGTTAGCTATCAAGATGATCTTGATCAGGTCAAGGAGATTATCGCGGCCATTTTAACGGAAGATAGTCGCATCCTTAAAGATCCAGCTCCTCAGATCGGGGTCTTGGCGTTAGCTGATAGCAGTGTCAATATTGCCGTGCGGCCTTGGGTGATGTCGGTGGATTATTGGGATGTATTTTTTGATCTGAATGAAACAGTTAAGAAGCGTTTTGATGCGGCAGGGATCTCGATTCCCTATCCTCAGCAAGATGTGCATATGTATCAACACTCTGTTTGACCACGGGTTGACGATCAGGACAGATTCATTCCAAGGACACCATGCTACACGAGATTCGTCAGATTACTAATCCTCTGCAACGGAGTTTGCGGGCAGGCTTACTTAGCTCCACAATGGTTACAATTCTCACTGGGGCTGTTCTTAGTTTGGCCAGAGCTCCTCAGGCTGCTTATGTCATTGCAGTCTATGCGTCCTGTTTGAGTGCGGGGGGTGGAGCGGTAGCTGGCTTGATCAGTGGTAAGCCCAATTCATCCCAAGCAACTGCAGATCCTCCCTCTGGTCCCCCTTCAGGCTCACCGGATCCTAGTCCAAACCACGAGTGGAAGGAATGGCGTAATTTTATAGTCGATCGAAAAGTTCAAGAGAGTGACGTGATCACATCGTTCTATCTGAAACCTCAAGATCAGAACCCAATTCCGTTATTTCAACCCGGTCAATTCCTCACGATCCGACTCGAAATTCCAGGCCAAGCGAAACCTGTGATCCGGACCTATTCTTTGTCTGACTACCAAGATCCTTGTAGCTACTATCGGCTTTCGATCAAACGGGAGTCAGCCCCTAAAGGGTTGGATGTTCCTCCTGGGCTGGCTTCAAATTATATGCATGATCAGATCAAGGTTGGATCGGTGATCGAGGCAAAACCACCAACTGGAAAATTCTTCTTAACTGTGCAGGAATCCCACCCCATTGTCTTAGTCAGTAACGGTGTTGGGATCACTCCTATGATCAGCATGGCGAAAGCGTGTACTCAACTAAATCCACAACGTCCGATCTGGTTTGTACATGGGGCTCGCAATAGCAAACAACATGCATTTCGGGATGAAGTGGCTAAATTAGCTGAGCAGAATGCCAATCTCCATGTTTACTATCGCTATAGTCGGCCTGATCCTGAAGATGGAGGTGAACACCAGATCTATCACAGTGTCGGCTATGTGGATGTTGAGTTTATTCGAGAGGTGATCGCCCCAGAGATCGAGCAGGTTTCAGGATCACCAGAGGCAGATTATTTTCTGTGTGGATCGCCGCCCTTTTTGGATGGTCTGCGAAGTGGGTTCAAGGAATGGGGGATTCCTGATCGGCGTGTCTTTTTTGAGGTTTTTGGTAAGCCGAAAACAGCGTCTTCTTTTGCATCTGGATCGGTTCCATCAGAAGCTCCTGCTGCAGCTGGGGATGCAAGCCGATCTGCTGAAATTCAATTGGCGCGATCCAACCAGAGCTTCCAATGGCAGTCTGGAGAGGGCACAATCTTAGAGTTTTTGGAGGCTAAAGGGATCAATCCACCATTCAGTTGTCGAGCAGGGATCTGTTTAACCTGTATGAGCCGGATTGAAGCAGGTGAAGTGGAGTATTTGGAAACGCCAACGGGAACACCCGATCCTGGATCGGTTCTGATCTGTATTTCTGAGCCTAAGACGCC
>CAZONZ010000145.1:0-9123 GCA_964581005.1 uncultured bacterium | reverse complement strand
CCTGTTAACCGTGTCATGGTTCTGTTGTCTCCTGCAAGGGTTTCCAGATCAGAGGGGAGTAGATTCGTTGGTTGAATCTAATTCTTCTAGAACCACCCCTTCTTGTTGGGGCTGATGTAAGTTGCAACAAACTGCTCGTCAGTTTTTGTGAGGTAAATAATACCCTCAACCAAGCCAATAATACTCATGATTGGGGCTCCAAGTCCACACGTTAAGATAGACACTAAGAGCATGATCACTCCCTCTCGTATGTACCCCAAGATAAATTTGTGAACGCCAAGTGCACCTAGAAGGATTCCGCAGATTCCAGCAACAACTTTTTTGTCGGCTCCAGCTGATTGGGAGTTCATGATGGTTTTTCTCCAGACCTAATTGAACATGAATTGAAGAATTGCACTGATCCCGGCCTAGGGTTGCCCGTTGACCACCCGAATCATAACCGACATTTCATCATTCGTCTCGCCTACCTCAGATCTTTATTAACGTTGAGCAAGCGTGGGATCCTTAAGGGCACGATTCGGTCTGTCAGAACTAGCTAACTGGTCTAAGCCAGACAAGAAGCTGCATAGGATGGTCAAAGAAAACAACATTGTTAACAATAAAATAACAATTTCTTAACCTCGATCGCTTAATCCGATCGAACGCAGAAAGTTAGGTGTTTAAGTTATTGGTCTGTTCAGGTAAAGGATGGACTTTGATCTGCAATTCTTGAAAACCAGTCATTGGATCCAACTCCCGGCTAAAGTGATGCGTTGGGCTTTCACCAATGACGATCTCAGCTGTTGTGTAGATCAAGCAACCTGATTGAAGATGCCCTCCAAGGGTTTGCCCAGACGAATCGGCAAGGGCAAGATGAAGATGGACTCCGTCTAAGCATAGAGTTCCCGCTAAAAGAAGGATCTCAAAGCGGCCTAGACGGATCTCAGTTTCGCTCTGATCCGCAAATCGTAATGCAGCTTGCTTCAGGCTCCCTACTGTTGTCAGGATGAATCCCGCCTTGATCTTCTGATCTAGAGTGTATTGAACGATCGCCTGCTTCAGATCCTGATCAGGGTTGAGTCGTAGCGTATGGATCTGGAGATTCTTCCCCGCAACTGAAGATCCTGAAGTCACTGAAGCAACTTGAGAAACTGGAGGATCGGAAGATAGGTCGGATGCTGAGGCGGGGTTTGGGGTAGAGTTTGAATGATCTTTAGGCTGCAGTCGCCAACCCGGTTTCACTATCTGACGAGCCCTGGCGATCGCTAAACAATCATCGGGTAGATCATGCGTGATCGTCGATCCAGCTGCAATTGTGACATCCTGACCTACCGTGAGAGGCGCGATCAAAACTGAGTTAGCACCCGTTTTGCTCCGATCCCCAATTTGAGTTCGATGTTTCTGGATCCCGTCATAGTTGGCAATGATCGTTCCAGCCCCAATGTTAACTTGAGCGCCGACCTTCGCATCGCCTAGATACGCTAGATGAGCAGCATTCGTTTTCGCTTCTACAGAAGTATTTTTGATCTCCACAAAGTTCCCAATCCGACACTGATCCGCAATCTGACTTTGACCTCGAACATGCGCATACGGCCCCAGCGTTGTCTGATCCCCAATTTCGCTGTCTCTAACCACTGAAAACAAGATCTGGCAATTGGCCCCGATCCGACTATGTTCAACCAAACTCCCTGGGCCGATTCGACACCCTGATCCAATGATCGTTTCGCCGCGTAAGTGGGTCTGAGGTTCAATGATCGTATCTGGAGCCAGCTGAACCTGATCATCGATCGTAATGCTGTCAGGATCGATCAGAGTAACTCCCGCTTTCATCCAGTGTGTTTTGATCCGATCTTGCAAAATAGTGTAAGCATGGCTGAGTTGAACACGATCATTAATGCCTGCGATCTCACGGGGATCTGCTACATCAACTGCTGTAGCACTACATAATAGACTGATCACATCGGTCAAATAGTACTCTTTCTGCTGATTCTCTGCTCTGAGTTGAGGCAAAACTTGAACCAGATCAGACCATCGAAAACAGTAAACACCGCTATTGATCCGTGGATTTTGACGTTGTTCTGGAGTACAGTCTCGATGTTCAACAATTTGCTGTACCCGATCGGATTGATCACAGAATACACGACCATAGCCTGTTGGATCATTTACAATAGCTGAAAGAAGTGTTACAGCGGATTGTTGCTGGCGATGGGTATGCAGTAATGATCGTAGGGTTTCAGCTTGCAACAAAGGGGCATCCGCATTCAAGATCAGCAAATCCCCTTGAAAATCTTGTAATGCAGGGATCAATTGTTGAACTGCATGGCCTGTGCCTAATTGCTGGATCTGTTCAACAAATTCAACTGGATAGGCTGCCAAGGCTTTCCGGATCTGCTCTTGGGCATAGCCAACCACAACCAAGCAGCGATCGGGATTCAGAGTCAAGACAGTTTGGATCACTCGTTCAACTAGTGAGAGGGAGCCCAATCGATGCAAAACTTTAGGCAGATCGGACTTCATCCGGGTGCCTTTACCTGCAGCCAAGATTGCAATAGCTAGAGAGCAGGTCAAATCCATGTACAATACTCCAGGCCAGCTAGAGAAACATTTTACAAGATTAAATGATCGAGAGTCAAAATAAGGAAAACGAGAAAACGATGGGAATTGAGTGCAACACCGATGTGTAAAGCCCTTAAGCTCACGCAAGGTGGTGTAAGCTTGGAGGATGAGTTAGCTTAGCGGCAAGAAATGAGTGGGCTTCCGATCGATCAAACTATAGCAGTCCCACCACTCATGCTTAAAGCTCGTACCAAGTACCTGTGATTCTGGTGCCGATGCCGACTCAGTTGTCTACAGTGAGGACAAATTGCTTCGTGGGTTTGAGCTTCCACCTGCAACATCAACTCATTGCCTAGAGCAGCATACTGTTTGACCTCAACTCCAGGTAATCCTAGGAGCTCAGTGAGAAAGGGATGCATCATCTCAATCTCTTTTTAGGTTTTGCTTTAGCATAGTATAGACTATAGAGCCGATTTTGGAGTGTGGGTTGAGGGAGATTGAAGTGTCACGTCTTCATAAATCTCTGCAACTGAGATCGTTAACTCAAGACTCTCCAACGTCAAGCATCCTTCTGTGTAGGTTTGTAAAATCCAGCGATTGGGTTGAGATCGGCTGAATCGTTCGACTCGCTGGTGTTTGGTGTTGATCAAGAGATACTCTGCAAGGCTTTCGATCGTTTGGTAGTCATTAAACTTATCTCCACGGTCGAAGGCTTCAGTGCTATCGGATAGGACTTCGAGGATCAATTTGGGAAAACGCTTATAGAGGGAGGTTTCTTGATCGCGGGGATCGCAGGTAACCATCAAATCGGGGTAGTAAAAGCAATTTTTGGCTTCGATCCGGGCTTTGACATCTGCGGCATAAAGTCGGCAATCGGTTCCGCGTAGGTGGGGTCTGATCAGGGTTGCGAGGTTGAGGGCAATGGTGTTGTGGATATCAGTCGTTCCGACCATGGCGAAGACTTCACCATCCCGATACTCATGCTTGATCGGGCTTTGAGTCTCCAGATCGAGATACTGATCGGGAGTGAGAAACACGTGGGGTGAAGCAACCATAAAATAACTCTTGATCGTGTGATCCATTTGCAATGTGCTCTTCGCTAGCAATCTGGCAGCGTTGCTGGCCTTAGTTCTGATCTCTAATTGTTGAGGGAGGAGGCAAGTTCGAGCATCACGTCTTCATAGATCTCTGCAATCGAGATTGTGAACTCAAGACTCTCCAACGTCAAGCATCCTTCTGTGTAGGTTTGCAGGATCCAGCAGTTGGGTTGAGATCGGCTGAATCGTTCGACTCGTTGGTGTTTGGTGTTGATCAAGAGATACTCTGTAAGGCTTTTGATCGTTTGGTAGTCATTAAACTTATCTCCACGGTCGAAGGCTTCAGTGCTATCGGATAGGACTTCGAGGATCAATTTGGGAAAACGCTTATAGAGGGAGGTTTCTTGATCGCGGGGATCACAGGTGACCATCAAATCAGGGTAGTAAAAGCAATTATGGGCTTCGATCCGGGCTTTGACATCCGTAAAGTAAACCCGGCAGTCGGTTCCACGGAGGTGATTCTTGATCAAGATAAAGAGGTTTCCAAGAATAGTATTATGCGTGTCAGTTGTTCCAACCATGGCGAAGACTTGGCCATCCCGATACTCATGTTTAATCGGGCTTTGAGTCTCCAGATCGAGATACTGATCAGGAGTGAGAAACACGTGGGGTGAAGCAACCATAAAACAATCCTTGATCCTGTGATCCATATTGGATTCACTTTAGCTTAACTGGTTTGGCGCTGCACATGATGACTCAACAGTTTTCTCTAGATCCTGGTAGAACTTGGGGTTCACAAGGGATCTCAAAATCCGATCTATACGCATTAACCTCCTTTATAGCAGTCCAATTTGAAACGTGAGATCCTTCAGGGGCCTTCAGCGCCGATCGTTCTCCTAGAGCACAAGGTAAGATCACCCCCCTCTCACAGTTGATCTCTGATTGCTATAGTTGCTGAGTTCAATGGATACTCATGCTAGGTAGTGAAATGATCTCTAGGATCAGGGCAAACTCAGGGGTGGGATCAGTTGATGGTCAGGTGCATCTGGAGCAGATCCTGGTCAAAGAGCAGCGGATCAGTCAGCTAGCTATGGTCTTAGCAAAGACATACCATAATGGTTTTGAGCACTGAACGTATCCAACCCTTGCACATCCAACCATGACGTACTGTTTGGGAATTCTTGTCCGGCAAGGAGTCGTACTGGCTGCCAGACTCTGATGGTTTGCGGACTAGCCCCCTAAGTGCAGGAGAACCAGAGTATAGTTGGTGAGGGATGTGAAGAGGAGAAGAACGAAGCTATGTACGGCCAACGAACTGATCACAGCCTCAAGCTGCTCACGATCACCATTGCGGCGTTATTGACAAGTTGCGGGGGTGGATCGGGTTCCGGAACTCAGCTGGGACCGATTGATCTGGCCCTGATGATTCCCAGCAATTTCAGCGTGAATGGTGTGGCCGATCCAGAGGCGATCATAACTGGGACCACCAGTACCTACATTGAGTTTGATGTGATCCAGGAGCGGGATGAGCGAATCATCACTGACCCCCTCTCCACCTTTGTCAATAATGGCGAATGGGGCTCCAATCAGGGTAGCTTAACCGACGATCTGGGCAACCGTATCTCTGTCGATCGAGCCATTGCCCTGCTGGGAAACAACCTCGACCGCAATGGAGATGGGATTGCCGATCCTCCCTCTCGCAACGTTCCTGAAGCCCCCATTGCCTCAGATCCGTTGATCCCGTATGAGCCCCCGGATGGGTGGCAAACCCTCTCCACACTGGCCTACGTGCCCAACCAAACGGACATCCCCAGTCCTCAGTCCTCAACAGCTAATCGCCCTCCCTCCAATCGGTTTGGGGTCTACATCTCCCCGCTGCTGCCCTACATTGGCCGGATCGAGGTTCAACAGCGCGATAGCCTCGGACAGGTTTATTTCAGTGAGCTTGATCTAACCTTTGTTGCCGGATCCGTTCAGCCTGTCTCGATCACGGTCACGAATGCTGCAGCTAATGGCAGGGTGTTGATCACGGTTTGTAACCAACTGGGAGCCGCTGCCACAGTAGGCTTAGAGGATGGCAACACAACCTCCGCCTTCTCGGTTCCAGCTCTTCAAACCCAACCGGACACAGCTTTGAATCGAGCTACAGCCTATGTTGCCGAAGCCTATCAGTTTGACGGCGAAACCCTGATCCGGCGGGCAGAAACCGTCCCTCTCCTGGATAACAATGGCAATCAGGGCACGGTAACCCTGACCCTAAACGAGATCAGCACGACCAACGATTTTAGCTGTGCGGGCGATCCGTTAGCGGATGTACCCCTGATCGCTGATGAAGTCTTTTAGCCAGCTGCTATCAGCCCCAGCCATTTTGGGAACACTAGTAGGTCTGTGGGTATTCCGGAGGACTCTCAAGATCCTCTAGATCAGCATAGATTCAGAGCGATGAAACCCACCGATCTCAACCGTCCCCTTGCCTGCCTGATTGGAGTTGATTCGATGTCTACTCAGCCGAACCGTTTTCTCAAAGGTCGCAAGATTGATCCCTGTCCCATCACCGCCGGACTCACTCTTACGGATTTGATCGATCAGACCTTTCTCTCCTACAACGCGGGACGGCTGCGAGAGGCTTGTGAGTTACTCGTTACCAAGATCCTCAAACCGAATGTGACAGTTGGACTCAGTTTAACTGGAGCCTTGACCCCAGCAGGTTTAGGCATTGCAGCGGTGATCCCGTTAATGGAAGCAGGCTTTGTGGACTGGATCGTTTCTACAGGAGCCAATCTCTACCATGACACTCACTTTGGCATCGGTCTGGATCTGCATCGAGGCCGACCTGATATCAGCGATGTGGTCTTGCGGCAAGAAGGCGTAGTTCGGATCTACGATATTTTCTTTGACTACGAGGTCTTGCTATCCACTGATGCCTTTTTCCGTCAGATCATGCAGCAACCTGAATTCACCCGTCGCATGAGCACTGCAGAATTTCACTATCTCTGTGGTCAGTATATTGCAGCTCGTGAAGACACTCTAGGCATCCACAATCAATCACTCCTAGCAGCAGCCTATCGCTTGGGTGTTCCCGTGTATACATCTAGCCCTGGAGATAGCTCGATCGGCATGAACATCGCCGCTTTAGCCCTGCAGGGGAAAGGCCCCCAGATCGATGTATGTCTGGATGTGAATGAAACCGCTGGGATCGTTTTGAATGCGAAGCGATCCGGTGGAGCAAGTGCTGTGTGGATCCTCGGTGGGGGATCTCCGAAAAACTTCATGCTGCAGACTGAACCCCAGATCCAGGAAGTTTTGGGCATTGACGAGAAGGGACATGATTATTTCCTTCAGATCACCGATGCTCGCCCCGATACAGGGGGATTGTCAGGGGCAACTCCAGGGGAAGCTGTGTCTTGGGGAAAGATCGATCCGGATAAGTTACCGGATACCGTTGTGGTCTACAGTGATTCGACGATCGCTATGCCCCTACTGACAGCCTATACGTTGTCCAACGTTAAGCCTCGTCCTTTGAAGCGGCTTTATGAGCAACGCCAGGATCTTGTCCAACAGCTGTGGACAGCTCATCTCGAAGCTCTACCGTCTGATCATTCGGGGATCGCTCCGTCCAGCCAACCAAGGGTGTTATCATAATGCTCGAAATAGTAGTTGTAGCCTTGGGTATGGATCTGGACCTGCTGATCAATCACTTGTCGAGTCAAATCCAAGTAAGCCGTAACAGTCTCTGGATCGGGTTGCTGCTGCAAAGTGATCTCGGCAGCGTGTCTCTCTGCAATCAGGGTACTCAGAGTTTCCGTGATCTCAGCTACAATTGGTTCGCCGATAGGTTTGTATTGTAAGACTTCGTAAGCGGGTTTGAGGGGGGAAAGATCGTCATAGGTGAAGAAATCCCCCCGATGTTCAACTCGGAAGAACTTGATGTCTGAATAAATGGATTGGAGAGGATCTTGGCCTACCGGAGGTGCACCAAAACTGATCCCAGAAATCCGATCGGGTGGAACTCCTGCATCTGCCAGCAGAAGACTATGTAAGAATGCGGCGGCTCCACCCAGACTATGACCTGCCACAAGAATGCTGATCTCAGGTTGATCAAAGGATTGGGGTTGCTTCAGCTCCGTTACAATCGATTGAAATTGTGGATCCTTCAGGACTTGGTTGGCATAGCTCCGAAAACCACTGTGGACCAGGGGACTGCTACTGGTTTGGGAAAGCGGTATAGGGGTACTCCACAATGAAGCTGCAATATCATTTGGATCTTCTAGATCGGGTAGCAGCCCCTTAAACACCACAACATAAGAGATCTCTGGTCTACTGCTTAGTAGCTTCTCCCGCCGTAGGATTAAAGCATAACCCCCTAGCTGCCTTTCCTCAGTCAGAACACCTGTATCTAAACCAGAGCCTGCTGCCCAAGCGGCTATCCCCCAAAGACGTGGATCGGTTTGTGAGACGAGACCTTGGAAAGTCCTCAGATCCAGCAAGGGTTCTGGGTTTGCCAAGAGCTGTTGCATGACTTGGTCCTGATCGAGACCGTAGGCGATGGCGATATCCTTGAGGAGAGCGAGATCATCAAGGCTGCCCAGGATCTGTTCGGGTTCAATTCGGGCGTTGATCGTAAAGGCTTCTTCAGCTTTGTAGAGATCGCGGATGGCATCCAGTAAGGCATTCAAGTTAGCTACATCCCCTTGTTCTTCCAGCTGGTAGAGTTGATAGATTGCCTGGGTCGAAACATAAGCGGCTTTACCGATCTGGGAGCAATCCTCGGACCTTAAAGGGTTAGCACAGATTTGGTTAAAGAGTTGAAAGCGGGGATCTTCTGCTCTTGCAGGAGCAATTGCTGTTAAACCCACTACCATTAGGGTGAGAAGTGCTGGGATAGTTCGTTTCATAGGGAATGGGTTCGAGTTGACAATAATCAGATTCCCGCTACGAGTAGTGCTCCTCAAGGTATTCCCGCGCTGCTGGTTCACTGTCAAAGCTAAGGATCAACTCGGATGTTGAAGTTAAGTCAAGCACCAGCTTCACAGCATCCGAAATCTTACATAGGACAAGACAACCGCCTTGATCACGATACTTGCGATGATATTCCAGCAATAAGGCTAATCCCAGGCTATCCAGCAAGGTAACGGCCTCGACGTCAAGGATCAAAAGATGCTGACCCGCTTGTAAAGTTGTCTGGAGCTCACGCCGTAGCATGTCAGTTGTACTTGCGATCACAGGTCCATAAAGAGGGAGAAGTGTGATTTGAGAAGGCACATCTGGCATAGTGGCTTGGGTAGAAATTTTGAGAGTAGGGCTTTACCAACGTATAGCAAGCTCAGCGTACCACAATCTAAGCCTCAAACCTTGCTTTGAAAGCTGGATCAATGGCATGATCATTACCTTAGGTCCAACTGATTCTCCTATCCACAGATCATCACAAACTAGCCTGGAGAGGTGGCAGAGTGGTTGAATGCGGCGGTCTCGAAAACCGCTATGGCGGCAACGTCATCGAGGGTTCGAATCCCTCCCTCTCCGTACAAAACCCAATACCAGAGCGGATCAC